>NZ_JBSFKO010000003.1:0-191040 GCF_053598575.1 Streptomyces sp. NPDC001100 | reverse complement strand
AATTGGCAGAGCAGCCGGCTGTTAACCGGCAGGTTACTGGTTCGAGTCCAGTCGGGGGAGCTTCGATCTTCCGTAGCTCAATTGGCAGAGCAGCCGGCTGTTAACCGGCAGGTTACTGGTTCGAGTCCAGTCGGGAGAGCAGGCGTTTGGCGAGTGGACGAGGACCCCGTTGGGGTCCTTTTTCATGTCCCCCGGAACCGCTCGACGCAGGCCGCAGTCCTCATGGTCGTGCGAAGTCGACCATCCGAAGCAGGAGATCGTATGAGCGGCTATGCTGCGGCAGACGGCGCGTACAAATGTGCGCGACGCGCCGTAATGGGGCGGTAGCTCAGCCGGTTAGAGCAGCGGACTCATAATCCGTCGGCCGTGGGTTCGAGTCCCACCCGCCCCACTCTCGCCTCTCCCAGGAGAACCGTTTCCACCTGCGGAAACGTCGGGACGGGTGCAGTCACTCGAACGTGGTGACACCTGTTCAGCTGTTCAGACCAAGATCCAGGGGACACACAGGGGACGCGCGTCAGGATCAGGGGACGCAGGGGTCATCACGCCGCCTTCCGGCGCCTGTTGGCAGTCCGACGGGAGCGCCTCCCCACCGCCTTCGGCAAGCCTGTCGGCAGCGTCCAGCTGTCCGGCCCGGGGTCCTGGGAACGGCCGACGGTGAAGCGCGTGAGCGAGAAGTCGGACCGTTGCTCCTCCGGGTAGCGGTCGTTGAAGTTCTCCACCCTGACCAACTCCAGCTCGTTCGCCGCGCAGTGGTCTCGTATCCATCTGACGGCGGCGTTGGCGGCATCGTCCTGGCTCCGGCCGGCCAGCGTGACCAGGCCGAGAAGTTCGGAGTCCGGCCGGGTCTGCGCGCCGACGGCCCAGGTGCCTTCCGACTGCCGTGCGCCGTGGGCGAAGAGAACGGCGAGTCCGTCGTGCCAGACCGCCTCCGGGACCTCCAGAGGGGTGCCTACGTCGAAGGCTATGTCGCGGGGTACAACGGCCATGATCGACTCGGCCTCGGCCCGCATCATCTCGGGCAGCACGCTGGTGTACGTGTCGGAGGTGATCTGGCGCGAAGAGTGGCCAAGCTTCTCCTGGACCACCTTGATGTCGTTCCCGGCGAGCAGGGACAAGGTGGCGGCGAGGTGGCGCAGGTCGTGGAGGCGGACGGGCGGCAGACCGGACAGCTCGACGAGACGGGCGAAGCGCCGGGATATCCAGTCAGGGTGGAGCGCCTCACCGTTCTCAAGCGTCCACGTGCGCCCGGTCTCGACGTAGGCGTAGCCCCACTCCTGGCGCTTGCGTTCCTGCTTGGCGCGGAAGCTGACGAAGTTGTCGCCGGACTCCAGGCTCAGCGACAGGGTGCGAACGCTGTCGGCCTTCGGCGCTTCGCCGTACAGCTTGTAGGCGACTTCCACGATCTGCTGGGAGATCCGGAGCCAGAGGGCGTCGGTGCTGACCTCGGTCCAGGGCAGCGCGGCCATCTCGCCTCGGCGGGGGCCGAGGAAGATGAACGAGTGCCACAACTCGTAGAGCCAGTCGTCCTTGACGAAGTCGAGGAACTGGCCAGTCAGTTCTGGCGTCCAGACCATGACCGGGCCGGGCTTTTCGCCGGTGCGCCTCCAGTGCTCGATGCGCTCAGGTGTCCATACGAGCGGCTTCGGCCGGATGGCTGGCGGTAGCTCCACGAGCTTCGCCCAGTTCCTGGCGAAGGCTTGCTCGCGTTTGATCCCCCAGGACAGCGCCGAGCTGAGGGTGTCGTTGATGCGGTGCATGGTGGCGGCGGAGGTGACCTTCCGCAGCCCCTTCTTGCCTTCGCGGAGGGCCGCGTTCGCGTCGAGGAAGGCTCGGCGGGCGACCCGGCGTTCTTCCCTTTGGGCATAGCCCGACACCTTCACCCAGGCCCGATGCGCGTCGTCGCGGTCCTTCTGGAGCTGATCGACGCGGAGACGGTGGAGGACCCGCTCGGCATTCTCCTTCTCGATTGCGTCGTACATGAGGTCGAGGTGGCGCACCTTGAGGTCGCGCCGTTTGATGTGTCCGAGGTGAGGGAGGAGGTAGTTGTTGAGGTGTTCCTCGTAGCCGTGGCGGGTGGTGCGGGCAAGGGACTTCTTTGCCTTGATCCACCGCAGGAAGAAGTCGCCGCACTTCTCGTCGGACAGCACGTCGATGCCGGCACTGAGGGCGTCGTAGGTTGCCTTCGCCTTGGTCTGGGCGTCGGTCTTGGTGGCGAAGCCGCCGCGACGCACCCGCCCGCTCTTGGCGCCCTCGCAGGGTTCAATCTTGAAATAGAAGTACCAAGTGCCGTGTCCCTTACCGAGTTTCGGGCACGAGAGCCCGATGTCCCCGATCTTCGGAGCGCCGTCGGCGTCGAGGACCGGTTGGCCTTCCTCGTCCTTCAGCGGTCCCTTGCACTGGCATCGCCGGTAGTAGCTCGGCTCGAACATCCGACCCTCTGTCGTTGCGATCGTGGTGGCCCGCCGTCGTTGTCTTTACGTGTTTGTGCGTGGTTGGCGGGATCTGTTTCGATCTTGCTTGGAGTGTCGGACACCGTTGTAAGGTCATCTACAAGTTGGCGCGGGGGAGATTGCGACCAACGACATGACTGCTCAGGAAGCTGGCGGACAGACTTCTGCCGGAGCGATGGGCCTGGAGGAGCTGCTGTCTCTTCCGACCACCGTCAACGTGGTGACCGCCAGTCGAGCCCTCGGGATCAGCCGGGACAAGGCGTACGAGCTGATCCGGAACGGGACCTTCCCGGTTCGGACGCTCGCGCTGGGCGGAAAGACGCGCGTGCCGACGGCGGAGCTGTGGAAGGCCCTTGGCGTTGAAGGGGCTCGCGCGTAACCAAGGTGCTCGGGGGTTTGTTGCATATGCCAGCTCACTGCCGCATGGACACCTCTTGCAGCAGTGTGACCTATCTTCGTTAGCATGTGAGGTATACAGGGGTCGGAGAAGGCTGGGGAGATTCTGTGCCGAGGTTGTACGGGTTCGCGGATACCGCGTTCAGAAGGCCGAAGGACGACGAGTTGCCGCCCCTGCGGGAGGCCGCGAACCGACGGGAGGCCGGCCAGCCCTACGGAGAGATCACGGGCTGGATGAACGCGGAGGGGCATCTCACGAGTCTCGGCAAGCAATGGAGGCCTGCCGCTCTGGCCTCGGTACTGGATCACCCGGCCATCGCCGGTCTTTACGAAGACGAGGAGGGCAACCTCCTGCCCTCCGGAGGGCCCGAGCTGATCCCGCCCGCGCAGTTCCGGAAGATCCGTCAGATGCGGCCCAAGCATCAGCCGGAAGCCGAACGGGCACCGCAGCAGGAGTACCTGCTGAGCGGTGAGCAGACCGTGTGCGGCCTGTGCACTCACCCCCTTGGTGCTGCTCCCTCCAACGCGGGCAGTCGCGGCCATCGTTGCAAGCCGAGTACTCCCCAGCACCCCGGCGGCTGCGGTCGCGTACGGATCAACGCGGGCCTCTTGGAGACGTACGTCGCCGAGCATGTGCTGGCCGAGCTTGCCAAGCCCGAGGTCAGTGCGCTGATCGAGCAGGCGCGCGACCAACTGCTGGCCGAGGCGGAGGAACTGCGCAAGAAGGCGGATGAGGCCGGCCTTCGGCAGAAGCAACTGGGCAAGGATTACGCCCGCCCCTCCGGTATGTCGCTGAAGGCGTTCAAGGCGGCCGACAAGGAGCTGTCGGCGCAGGCCAACGTGTTCAGGGCGCAGGCGCGGCACCTTGAGCGGGTCAAGCACGTGCCCGTGGGGGCCGTGCCGGATCTGGTGCGGTGGTGGCAGCACGCGCCGCTGGTGGCGAAGCAGGGCGTTGTGGCCCTGATGTTGGAGCAGGTGGTCGTGTACCCGGCGGCGTCCAGGGGCTCGCGCACCGTGGACGCCGATCGCGTGGCACTCAAGTGGCGGTCGTGGGGCTCCGCGCCTGAAGGCGTAGCCGCTACTGAGGATGCGTAATCCCGGATCGGTCAGCGCACCGTAACGGGTAGTCCTCGGAGTGCGTGCGAGCGCCACGAAGAGCGCCACCGCAGTTCGCTCGCCGGGACGGCCAGGCGCAAGCGCGGGAAGCGGCGCAGCAGGGTGGCCAGCGCGGATTGGATCTCGATGCGGCCCAGGGCAGCGCCGAGGCAGTAGTGGAGGCTGTGTCCGAGGGAGAGGTGGCTCTTGTCCGCCCTGTGGATGTTGAAGCGGTCTGCGTCCGGGTAGCGGTCGGGGTCCCGGTTCGCGGAGGCCAGGCAGAGCATCACCGTTTCTCCCTTGGGAATACGGACGCCGCCGATCTCGATGTCTTCCAACGGGAAGCGGCGGATGGCCATCTGATTGGGGTGCGCGTAGCGGAGTATCTCTTCCACAGCGTGTGGAAGAAGGCCCAAGTCGTCGTGCAGTTCTTCCAGTTGCAGGGGATGTCGCAGCAGGGTGAGCACTCCGGTGGTGATCACGTGCTGCACGTTCTCGCTGCCGGCCATGAGGATCAGGAAGGCGAGAGAGACGAGTTCGTCCTCACTGAGCTTGTCGCCCTCGTCGTGGGCGGCGATCAGGTCGGAGAGAAGGTCATCGCCCAGGACACGTCGACGCTCGGCGACGAGGTTGGTGAGGAACTCCTGGATGGAGCGAATAGCTTCTCCGACCTGCCCGGGATGGTCGGGGGCGAACATGGTGGCGACCCAGGAGGAGAAGGCGAGCCTGTCTTCGTCGGGAACGGCGAGGACGTCTCCGATCACCGTGATCGGGAGCGGGTTCGCGTAGACCGCGGCCAGGTCCTGGACGCCGACGGCCTCCATGGCATCGGCCAGTTGGTGCGTGGCCGCCTCGATCGTGGTGCGGAGCTGCTCTACCCGGCGGGCGGTGAACGCCTGGCTCACCAGGCGGCGAAGCCGCAGATGGTCGGAGTGGTCGACGTTGAGGAGGTTGGCGTCCAGGGCCGGAGGGAGAGAGAAGCCCTGGTAACCACGGGTCGAGTGGGCCTTGTTCACGGACAACCTCGGGTCGCTCAAGGCGGCGCGTACATCCCTTTCTCGCGGGACGAGCCAGATGGGCGACCCCTCCGGGGTGTTGAGGTGGTGCGCGGCACCTTCAGCGCGCAGACGCGCGTACGTGGCATACGGATCGTTGAAAAAGCTGGCGTCGAAGAGGCACGGGAGGGTGATGTCGGGGGGCGTCATGCTCGGTTCTCATCCTGCGGTGCTGCGGTCGGTGCTGATCCCGCTACGGCAACTGTGGCGAGCGGGGACTGCCGGAAGCGTTGGGCGATCTTGCGTTGGAAGGTCAACTCCGCGGCGAGGTCTGGGGGTTCGGCGAGGCCGGGTACGACCGAGTGGTCCATGGGCGGGATCCCGCGTGCCTTGGCCTCGATCGCGGACCTGAGCTGCTGGGCCTCGACGAAGGCGAGAAGGTCATCGCCGCGGAGTCCGAGTTCCTCGCCCTCTCGCCGTGCCGCTGCCACCGCGTCGGGTGTCATCCACAGGCGTAGTGCCCATTGAGCGTCCCGCATCTCAACGACCATGCGGTACAGGCGAGTTCGAAGGTCGTCGTCCGGGTCCAGTTCGAGGACCGGGTCGGGTACGTGGGCGGTGATCTGTCGGTGCAGCGGGGCGAGTTCGTAGTGAAGTCGGCGGTGGGAGAGCCACTCCTGGACGGTGGTGAGGTAGCGGCCCCAGTCCGGCAGGGTCCAGCCGATGGTCTTGCCGACGATTCCGACCAAGAGTGCGTACGGCACGAGGGGCTCCCAGGCTTCACCGGAGATACCGAACTGGGCCGCGATGATGTCGGCGATTCGGCATCCCGCGTAGACCAGCGAGGAGGGAAGGGTCAGAGCGACAAGACGCAGGCCGCGGCGAAGCCATGGTCTGGGCGAGACACGGGCATGCCGCCAGCACAGGATGCATATGTCGATCTGGTTCCAGAGGTAGGCCGCGATGTAGATCGACAGGTACGCCGGGTAGAACTGGGCCGTCGTCAGCGCGTAGTTCGTGGGCAGTTCGCTGGCATGGGTCGCGAAGACAAAGAGCGTGATCATGGTGCTCACCACGAGACCGATACCCGCGATCCGCAAGCGCGCCTTGCGCCAGGCAACATCCCGTTCGTAAGTGAGATGTAGCAGGACGAGTTGCTGGCAGCCGGCCAAGCACATGGCCAGAACTTGGGTGAAGAGCCCCGAGAAGTTCACGACGCCGACGGCGGCGCTGGCAGCCACCCAGACGGACGGGGTGGACACCGTAAATATCACGGCGGACAGGAAGAAGTTTGCGCACAGGGCCCACTGCGCCGGCGAACGGTCGAAGCGCAGAATTCGAACCCTGTAGATGAAGGCTACGCAGCTCACCGCAGCGCAGATGGGGTAAAAAACGCTGTTCATCTCTACCTAGCGGGACGGGGAGGCTCCAGAGCGGACAGACGGGCTACGAGGCCTCGTGCCTCTGGGGGAACTGTCCGAGTGCGCTCGGCACTCCAGACGCTGATCCTGCGGCCGATCAGAGAGCCGACGTACTCGGCCTCCCGCTCCGCGTCGGTGTGGGAGTGATCGCGTCCGAGGACCCGGCGCACCAGGCCGGGATCGAGCGACGGCGTGAACAGCTCCGCTACGGCATGGTCGGCAGCTTGTGCTGAGTGATCACAGATGAGGTGGCCGACCTCGTGCAGGACCACTTGGCGCTGATGAACGGGGGCGAGGCGCGCTTCGTAGATGATGAAGTCCTGGGCATCGGTCTCGATCAACAGGCCGTCAGGGCTTCCCACCGGCAGGTCCAGGCCTAGGACCTGGAGGGGCCTTTGGCGGAGCCGGCCAAGTTGCTCGCACAGTACGGGGACGGTGAGTTGCTCCCCCTCCGGCAGTTCTAGAGAGCGGACGCGCTCTTCGCAACGTTGCTTGAAGTCGCTGTGATGGCGTTCGTTTTTCGTCTTCCGGCGTGATCGTGGGGTCATCGTGCCGCTAACTGTCGCTCTCTTGTGGGGAGTTGGGATGCTCTGAGGGCGGCAAATCCCGAAGGGCTACTCGGGCTCGTTCCGCGTCTGCGACGATCCCGCTGAGGAGTTGGGTGAGCTGCTCCACGGAGGCTGGCGGCAGACCGGTGGGGGCGGACCTGCGCGCTGCAACACCCTCGACTCCCTGCTTTCGGAGCTGCTCCAAGGCGTCGAATTCCGCGGTGACTTGCTCGTAAACGGCGTCGTCGAGGAAGTAGGCGATGCGCCTGACGCCGAGGCTGTGCGCCACTTTGGTGAGGGTTTCGAGCGTGACGTTGGCCCCTTCGGAGGACTCGGCCTGAGCTAGCGTGCGGGCCGAGACTCCGGCCCTCTCTGCGAGCGAGGCGAGAGTGAATGGTCCTTCTGGGTGGCGCTGGCGAAGATGTCGCAGCCGTTGCGCGATCGTCCGCTTGGACTCGCGGATCAGTTCGTCGGGCGACTGTTCCGACGCGTCGACGGGCTGGCCTTCGCTCATGGGAATCCCGCGCCTCCTCACCCTGTGCTCTTACCTCGTTCTTACCTTATGAAGTATGATGCATGCCTCGTGCAATAAATTGCAACCCGGTCGGGCTCGGGCTGTCTGTTCGGCGCTCAGAGCAAGGAGTCGGCGTGTATCGAACGGAAGCTATGGACCAGTTGACACGCGACAACGCGGGCGCCGCAGACAGGAGCGGTGAGGAGGTCGTGAAGATCCCGACCTCGGCCCCCGGGGTCTCGGTGGAGGAGTGCGGACTCGATGAAGCGCGGATACGCCGCCTTGCGGGTGAAGCGCCGCGCGTCATTGGGCGGTTGGGCCCGGATGCCTCCGCGCCTCAGGAGGCGAGGGAGCTCGTGGAGGTGCTGGCTCTGCTGAAGCCGACGTCGATGCCGCGCGAGGGGGGTTGCGGCGCGCAATGAGCTGGTGCGGTCGGCGAGATAGGTGACATGTTTCAAGCGATGCTGTAGTTTCCAGGCTGTCGACCAGACGCAGCAGCCGCGGCGATCCTGGCCGTCGGCGTCGTGAGAGCGGCGCCCTTCCCTGCTCCTCGCGGGTGGCCGACCCCCCCCCGCGCCCCACCCGCGAGGAGCGGTCGCATTGATGCGGCCGTCGGGGTGCGTGAATGGGAGTGGAGCCCGTCGCGGTCGCAAGACCGTGGCGGGCTCGCCCCGTCTCTGGGCGTGACGTAGCGCCAGGGCTCGGCGTGACCCTTTAGCCTCCCCTTCTCGCGAGGAGAGATTACGCCTGGAGATCTGGAATTGAATTCGAGAAATTAAAAAGAATCCCCACTTGCTTTAGAGGTGTATGCGATTAAGATATAAGCATAAGGAAAAAGGGAAAGCCCAAAAGGACGGCTTCCCTTGGAATTCGAAAGGTGCGGGAAAATGTTCGCTAACCTCAAGACCTCCGAGATCGCCCCCAACCCCGACCAGCCGCGCAAGTTCTTCGACGAGGCGCAGCAGGAGGAGCTGACGGCCAGCATCAAGGAGAACGGCCTCCTCCAGCCGGTCGTCGTCCGCCCGGTCGAGGGGGCCAAAGTCCCCTACATGCTGATCGCGGGCGAGCGCCGGTGGAGGTCCTGCAAGGCGGCCGGCCTGGAGGTCATCCCGGCGAAGGTCATCGAGGACGCGAGCGAGGAGAAGGCATACGTCCTCAGCATCGCGGAGAACGTCAACCGCTCGGACATGACGATCATGGAGGAGGCCGGAGCGTACGCCGACCTCAAGGCGGCGGGCTGGACCCCGGCCAAGATCGCCAAGCAGTTCGGTAAGACGGAGACCCACATCACCTGGCGCCTGGGCCTGCTCACCCTGCGCCCCGAGGTCGCCGAGATGGTCGACAAGGGTGACATCAAGAACAACCTTGCCTGGCACATCGCCCAGCTCAACCCGGCCAACCAGATGGTGGCCGCCATGCGGTACGTGCGCGGCGACTTCGACACCGAGGCCGAGGCTCAGCACTTCGCCAACGGCCTGAAGATGATGGAGCAGCAGACCTCCCTCACCGGCGAGAAGACCCCGACGGCCGAGGAGGAGGAGACGCGGAAGAAGGCCAAGGCCCAGGCGAAGGACAGCCTCGGCAAGGCGGAAGACGTCCTCATCCCGCTGTTCGAGGAACTGGGTGCCAAGAAGCCCGAGGACCTGGCCGTCATCCTCGGTAACGACCTCGACCGCTATGTGCGCGCCGTCGGCAAGATCTACAGCCAGGTGCAGCAGGTGCGGAACCTGCTCAGCAAGGCCCAGGGCATCCAGCGCGCCATGACCGAGGAGTTCAACAAGGCCGCCGCCGAGGTTCAGCAGGAGGCGGCAGCGAAGAAGGTCGAGGAGGCGGCCAAGCCTGACACGGCCGAAGTCGAGAAGCCGGTCGAGCCGCAGGCGGCTGGGGCGGCCAAGGCCAAGCCGCAGGCGACGGCCAAGAAGGCGCCCGCGAAGCCCTCGCCGCGGACGGCAACGGCCACCAAGGCCCCGGCGCGGCGGGCGCCCGCTAAGAAGGCCGAAACGGCGGCGAAGTAAGTAAGCCGGAGGGGGCGCGCAGCCAGTGGGCCCCCTCCGGCTTACGTGAATAGTCCCGGGCCGGGCCCGCAGGGAGGCAATCCCTGCGGGCCCGGTGCGCCGCTCAGTCCCATTGCCTGAGCGGGGGCATCGATGACATCCGGGCGTGCCGCCGGCGGTGTCGACAGGTGCGCTCGGCCGCTGAGCACCACGAAAGGAATCCACGTGCTCACCCTGTTCACCAACCGGTTCCAGGCGTTCCAGCCGCCACAGGGCGTGCCAGTGCGCATCAGCCTTGGCGGTGTCCGCTTCAAGCTCCCCTACTCCCTCACCCACTCGGTGCGGGAGCTTGCGCCACGTCGGGACTATCTTTCCCGGCCTGAGCCCGAGTTCACGGCGGCGTACCGGGCCGACCTCGACCAGCTCGGGCCCGAGCGGATCGCCGCGCGACTTCGGCAGATCGCCGAGGCTGAGGACGAACACCGTCTGGTTTTGCTGTGCTTTGAAGACCTGGCGAAGCCGGGCCTGTGGTGCCACCGGCGGGTGTTCGCCGCATGGTGGAGGGACGTCACCGGGGACGAGGTGCGGGAGCTGGCTCCCATGGATCAGCAGGGCACCTTGATGTGAGCGTCGGAACTACCTTCTCAAAACAGGTGGCATACCTCCAAGGCCTCATGGGGTCGGTTAGTTAGCTTTCAGGGAAGCGCCCGGCTCGGCACCTCGCCGACGCCGGGCGTTTGTCGTTCGTAAAGGTGGCGTAGGACGGAATGCTGACGAGCCGCGCTGGCTCCCGGCCGCAAGCCACCTCCGCGGTGCGCACGCACCGAGTTTCGCCAAGACATGGAACGCGCCAACGCCGATCGAGCCTGTCAGGCCAGGACGTGCTCCAGCAGATCAAGGAGGTCGCGGGTGGCGTCCAAGGCGCCGAGGGCTGTGAGGACACCGAGGGCGAGGACGGGTGCGGCGATGGACCACAGGTGTGGGGGCGGGGTGGTTTGGAGGGCGGTGACGCGGCGGGTGACGGCGCGGTCGGAGAAGCCCAGCGCGCAGGTGGGCCGGGGTTGTTGGGCGACGAGCGCGGCCTTGGCCAGGGCCCGGGCGGTGACGCTCCGGTCCCCTACGACCTCGGCGGCCTGTTCGTCGGCCCACCGTTCCACGAGGTAGGTGACGGTCGTACGCACCGGGTTGAGGAGGGGGTTGGCTGCGGTGGCGAGGGTGACGGCGTACACGTAGAGGGCGTGCTGGTGGGTGAGGTGGGCCCGTTCGTGGGCGAGCAGGACACGGCGCTCGGCGGGCTGAAGGGCGGCGAGCATTCCGGCAGTGACCAGGATCCGGCCGGGCGCGTTCGCGGTGGCGGGGATGGCGAAGGCGTGCGGGACCGTGGAGGCGGCGACGATGAGTTCGGTGTCCGCCGGGTGGCCCTCGCACAGGCGGTGCAGGGTGCGGCGGGTGGTGCGCTCGGTGCGCAGGGCCCGGTAGATGCGGTGGGCGATGAGGCCGAGGACCACGATCGCGGCCAGGGCGATGATCTCGGGGACCGGTTCGGGCAGGCGCCGTCCGTCCTCGCGGGCTTCGGCGGCCACCGGCGGGGCTTCGTCGATGAGGGTGGCGGCCAGCAGGATCAGGGCCCAGGTGGTGGCGGCCGCGGCGAGGACGGCGGCTGCGGTCAGGACACGGGCGGCCAGAGCCGGCGCCACCCGCCGACCCACCTGCGGGGCCACGACGGCGAGAAGCAGGGACAGGACGAGCGGGACGTAGACGTCGATCCTCACGGGCCGCTCCCGCCGAGCAGGTCACGCAGCGCGCGCTCTTCTTCCGGGCTCAGCCCGGTGACGAACTGCTGGAGTGCGGCGATCGGGTCGGGGCCGCGGTCGAGGGCCTGGTGCATGGCCTCGGCGGTGAGTTCGGCCGCGTCCTTCGCCGGCCGGTACGCGCCGCGCCGTCCGGCGGCGTCGCGGAGGACGAGCCCTTTGTCGTGCAGGCGCTTGATGATGGTGTGCACGGTGTTGTAGGCGAGAGCGCCGTCGAGCTGGGTCTGGATCTCGGCCGCGGTGAGGGCCCGGTCGGCAACCCACAGGGTGGCGAGGACTTCGCTCTCCAGCTCGCCGGCACTGCGCCGGTCGGCTCTGCCATGGGGGGATGTGCCTGCCATACGGTCACCTTACAGCGCGTAGGGTTTCGAGGGAGTGGCGCGCGGGTCCCGACAAAGACGAGCGCGGGCCCCGACGACTGGCGCACCTTACGGTGAGGTGTGGGCTGCGAACATGTCCGTGACACGCTGGGCCGTGGAGCGGCCCAGGCCGCGCTGCATCCAATAGCAGTAGGCAACGACGCCAAGCCCGGCGAGGGCGCCGGTCAGGGTCAGTGCGATGTAGAGCCAGGCTCGCTCGTGTCCCCAGGCCCCGGGGGAAAGGGTGCGGAATGCCTCGGCGAGCCCGAGGCCCACGCTGGCCGTGTAGAAGGTCGCGCACAAGAACAAAAGGCTCGTGACATGGCGCTTTGAGCCGGTGAAGACGTGAGACTGCCAGGCGATCACGGGCACACCGACGCGTCGGTTGATCTCCTTCTCCAGGCCCCACTTGTACCCGATGAGAGCCCGGGTCATGTTGTTCAGATACAGGCCGTAGGCGATGACAATGGCGACGGCCAGCGGGAGCCACATGAGGAAGTAGCTTTTGTCTCCCCCGATGGCCACGGTCGCGGCGACCGCGACCACCGTGCTGCCGGCGGCAAGTATGCGGTCGCCCGAGGCCGTCAGGGCTGAGATGCGACTGGTCGTGTCCCGGCATTCGTCGATCAGCCAGTTGACGATCTGCTCGTCGGTGAACGGCGGCGACGAACCGGGGCCGTGCTGCTGTCCGGGCACGGGGTCAGGTTCCCACGGAAGTAGCCCTTTCTGTAGAGCAGTTGACCTGGTCCGCCGGATGCGGAGCGCGGCGGCGACGGAAGAGGGTGGGCAGCGGGGGCGGGGTGAGGAAGCCCTCGGCGCGGGCGCCGGCGAGGCCGATGCGCGGGAGGTCGCTGGTCCTCTCGAAGAGCAGGAAGCGGGGCTCCCACACGGGCCGGTACTTGGCGTTGGCGCGGTAGAGGGATTCGATCTGCCACCAGCGGGAGAAGAAGGTGAGGATCGCGCGCCACAGCCGCAGCACAGGACCGGCGCCGAGCTTGGAGCCGCGTTCGAAGACGGCACGGAACATGGCGAAGTTCAGCGAGACCTGCTGGACGCTGATCTCGTGGGCGCGCTGCAGCAGTTCGATGACCATGAACTCCACGAGGCCGTTCTCGCAGGCGCGGTCACGGCGCATCAGGTCCAGGGACAGCCCCTTGCCGCCCCAGGGCACGAAGCTCAGCAGGGCGCGCGGCTGGCCGTCGGCGTCGTGGCACTCCAGCATCACGCAGCTGCCGTCGCCCGGGTCGCCGAGCCTCCCGAGCGCCATGGAGAAGCCGCGTTCGGTGGCCCCGTCGCGCCACTGGTCGGCGTTGGCGACGAGGGCGGCCATCTCGGCGTCCGGGATCTGCGCATGGCGGCGGACACGGACCGTGTATCCGGCGCGGCGGACCCGGTTGTGGGCCTGGCGGACGGTGCGCATGGCGCGGCCCTCCAGGGTGAAGTCGGCCACCTCCACGATGGCCTCGTCGCCGAGTTCCAGTGCGTCGAGGCCGTGGCGGGCGTAGATGACGCCGGCTTCCTCGCTGGCGCCCATCACGGCCGGTGTCCAGGCGTGCCGGCGGGCCTCCTCCAGCCAGACGTGGATGGCGCCGGGCCATGCCTCTGGGTCGCCGATCGGGTCGCCGGAGGCGAGGCTGACCCCGCCGACGACGCGGTAGGCGACGGCCGCCTTGGCGGTGGGCGAGAAGATGACGGCCTTGTCGCGGCGCAGCGCGAAGTAGCCGAGTGAGTCGCGCTCACCGTGCCGGGCGAGCAGGCCGCGCAGCCGCTCCTCGTCGTCCGTGCCGAGCAGGTCACGGCCGCGCGGGGCCCGGAAGCAGGCGTACAGGACGGTCAGGAAGGTCACAGCGATCAGGACGTTGACCGTCACGTCCACCCAGCGCGGTGCGTGTACGGCCTCGACCCGGTCGGCGAGCGGTCCGACGCTGATCCCGCGCATCAGCGTGTAGGCGATCCGGTCGCTCAGCGAGGCCCCGGGCAGCGTGTTGGTGGCCCCTACGAGCAGTGTGCCGAGGGTGGTGCTGACCAGGATGCCGACGGCTGCGACGGCCACGGCCAGCCTGGGGTTGGAGCGGTCCCCCACGGCCCGGAACTCCGCGCGCCCGAGCAGCAGCGCGCCCACGAACAGCCCGGTGAGCAGGGCGGACAGCCAGTTGGTGACGTAGCGGCCGTACTCGTGCTGGGTCAGGGCGAGTGCGTAGAGCACGAACAAGGGCCCCGCGATCAGCATGTTGACGATCCACGCGGCGCGTTTACGGCGCCGCATCACCACGGCGAGGAATGACGCGAGTGCCGCCGAGGTGAGCCCGGCGGTGGCCAGATAGGGGGTGAAGTGCGCGCCCGTCCGGTGTTCGTCGACCTCCGCGCGGAAGGGCACGGACACGACGGCCAGCAGGTTGAGGAGCGCGAGCAGCCGCAGGTACCAGACCGTGGCCGCGGCGGCGTGCTCGTGCAGTCCGGTCTTCCCGGCGGCGGAAGGTGACAACGGGGTCCGCTGTCTGGAGGAGGTCAGGGCTGACTGGTGTGCGGGCACCGTGGGAGATCACCTCGGGGACGGGCCGGGGGTACCGGCGCGGGCGGGGACTGACGGACGGGAGGGGTGCCGGCGGAGCGAAGGCTCCATCGGCGCCGACGGGGACGGGTCATCTCCGGGCCCGGGGCCCGGCAGGCTGCGGCGGGGTGGGGGCCGAGGGCCTGATGCATGACCTGGGCGGTCGTCTCGGCGGCGTTCCTGACGGGTTCGTAGGCGCCGTCGGCGTCACGGGCGGGCTGGATCAGGTCCTGTGCGCAGAGGCGGCGCAGGACGGCATGCACGGTGCCGGGCGCCGGTTCGCTGCCGAGCTGGGCCCGGATCTCGGCCGCGGTGAGCACCCGGTCCGCGGCCCACACGGCAGCGAGGATCTCGCTCTCCAGCTCACGCTCACGCTGCCTCCCGCCCCTGGCTGCGGTCATGGTCGTCGCACCCTCGGCGGGCCGGTGATCGTCACGGGGCCGGCTTCCGGGCGCAGGTGATCGACAGGTTGTCCTTGACCGTGAAGAACGGCTCGATGCGCACCCCGGCAGCATGCTGCGCGGGATAGACGAAGGACTTCTGCTTACCGGCGATCTCCTCCCAGTGCCTGCCCACCCGCAATGGTTCCTCGCCCGCCTGCGCATCGGGACGGTCGAGGTAGAGGTCCCAGATCCATTCCCGCGCTGTGCAGGCGGTGGCCAGGGCGTCCAGCGGGATCCGCACCTCGAACCGGCCGCTGCCGTAGTCGTCGGCCGGCAGACGCAGCTCGGCATGGCTCCCGCCCCTGGCCTTGAGGACCAGGACGGCCTTCTCGGCCGTCATCCCGGCCAGCGACAGGCGCAGCAGGATCTGGCTGTTGCGCGGCCGGACTTCCTCGACCTGCGCACGGCACTCCCGCGGAGGGGGCGTTAGTTCGGCCATGTCTATCCCCAGCTCTCGCGAGCACTCACCCGTTCACCCTACGGTCTGTAGGGTAATGAAAACCCTACACTCTGTAGGGGGTGAGAGGTGGATGGAGACAGTGCCCTGCGCGGCGCGCCCGGGCGCACTGCCCGTCATGGGCCGCCGCAGACCACGAGGGCAGGGCGGCCGGCGGGCTTGTCCCGGCGGCGTTCTTCAGCGCGCCGCGCGCCCGGGCATCGCGCTACCTGCTGCCCGCCCAGGCCCTGTCGGCCGTCCCGGTCCAGGAGAACTCACTGATGCAGAAGCCGCCCTACCCGGTTGTCGACGACGCCATGCTCCTGCCCGAGGTACAGGCCACGCCTGCGGGCGAGCGGGAGGTTGCAGCGCGTATCGCGGTCGCCGCGCTGCGACGTGACCGCCTGCCGGACCGCCGCACCTGGACCGCCGAAGACCCTGCCCCGAGCGGCAGCCCATGGGTACTGGGGGTGATCGACGGCGACGGCGCACTGTGGCGGGCGAAGCCGGGCATCGACGTCTGGACCCTGGAAGAGCCTCCGGCCGCCAAAGGCACCGGTGAGAAGTTCACGTGGGAGGAGCTGCTGACGGAGTTCGGGCCGCTGACCGAGCCTTGGGCGGACTGGTGCCCGCAGAGGATGGAGGTTGTGGACGCCATCCGTGCCGCCGCCGCAGTGATGGACGACCTGTTGTTCCATGAGCTGGGCGCGTACGTCGTCGGCAGCGAGGTCCACGGTGGCCGGACGACGGAGCACAGCCCGGACACCGAGATCATCAGGAGGGCGGGGAGCTGGGCGAACTGTCTGCGGGAGCAAGCCGAGAGGCTCACGGAAGCGGTCTCCCGGGCAACGCTGCTGCAGGCGAACCCCGCATCGGACGACTGATGTTCCGGCGTGCGACATCGGCTTCCGGCTCCCTCGCTTCCCCTGTCCCGGGGCTGCGGGTTGCGGCTCTTCTCACGCGCCGCAAGGTGTTGGGACACGGCCACGCCCGTCGTGCGCCAGTCGCCCTCCGCTCCGGGGATCCATGCGCGATCACCGTCACGCAGCCGCCGGACAGACACAGGCAGGCACACGGGGCCTGCGGCGCGGGACGCGGGGCCGAGCGGCGTGCCGATGAACGCGCCGCGGGGCCGGTTGCGGGCGGAAGCGGTACTGCCGCGGATGGTCGCGCCATGTGCGCGGGCCCGGTCGAGGACCGGAGCCGGGCAGAGGGCGGGCGTTGCCGGTGCGGTTCGGGGCCGGTGGTCTCGACCGGTGCAGCCGCTGGGTGCGCCGAAGCGAGCGGCGCCCCCAGTAGGCCGGTGTGCCAAGCCGGTGGTTCTCGGAGCGGAGCATGACGCGCGTTCGCGCCGCCTCATACCGGCTCTCACCCGCGCCGCGGTGTCGGCTCAGTGTCGCGCGGCGGTCCGTTCCACGAGGCGGATCAGCAGCGGGGCGATGAGCACCATGGTGAACAGGCGCAGGCTCTGCACGCTGGAGATAAGGGAGACGTCGCCGTGGGTGGCCACGGCGGTCGCCAGGACGGCGTTGATGCCGCCCGGGGTGGTGGCCAGGTAGGCGTCCGTGAGCGGGATGTGGGCGGTGATGGCGAGCAGCCAGGCCAGTCCCGCGCACGCGGCGCTGACCGCGAGCGTCAGACCCAGCGCGAGGGGCAGCAGGCGGCGCATCCGCAGGACGGCGGGCCGGGTGAAGCGCAGCCCGATGTCGAGGCCGACGGCGGTGAACAGGGCGGTGCGCAGCGGTCCGGTGGGCGCGAACCCGTTCGCCGCCCCCGTCACCATGAGCAGCGCGGTCAGCACCATCGGGCCGAGCAGCGCGGGGCTGGGCAGCCGGACCCGCGTCCCCAGCCAGGCCCCGGCCGCGGCGACGGCGGCGAGCAGGACGAGACCGAGGTGCTGGTCGGGCCCGTTGACGAGGTTCCACACCTCCGCCTCGGCGGCGGCACGGGGGGCGCCGTTCGTCTCGGCGGTGAAGATCCAGTGGACCAGGACCGGTGCGGTGGCGGCGACCAGGGCGACGCGCAGGTACTGCAGGAAGGCGACCACGCGCGGGTCGGCGTCCAGGTCCTCGGCGACCGAGACGACGGCGGCCGAGCCGCCGGCGACCATGCCGAGGGTGGCGCTGGCCCGGTCGATGCGGCCGACACGGGCCAGGACGGCGGCCCCGCCGAGACTGAGCAGCACGGTGGCGGCCGTGACCAGGGTGAGGGCGGCGGCCCGGCCGGACGCCTGGTGGAGGGTGTGCGTGTTGAGGTAGCTGCCCATCAGCACACCCAGGACGGCCTGGGTGGAGCGGTTCACCCGGACGGGGAGTTTCCCGGCACTGAATCCGGCGACCGCGACCGCCAGTCCGGCGAACAGCGGGGCCAGCAGATGCGGCGCGGGCAGCACCGGTTCGGCGATCTCCCCGGCCGCCAGGGCAGCCAGGCCAACGGCCACCCAGGAGGCCCAGCGGCGCCGTCTCGACGGACCGGGAACAGGCGGCGGGGAAAGGGGTTCGGGGGTACCTGGAGAGGACACGAAGATCACCCAACGGACACTACAGTACGTAGTGTTGCGTGTACGTTGCGCGCATGCAGACGAGTGAACGCCTACCGACCGTCACGGCTGCCCGGCAGGTGTGGAGCCGCCCGGACCGGCTGCCGTACGTGCTGCGGTCGGCGTTCGACGGCGTCGAGGTGTCCTGGCACCCGCCCCGCCCGGGACCGTTCGCCGTTGCGGTGCCCGATGGGTACACGGCGCTTCGGGTACCCGATCCCGCGGGTGGTGCCCTGCTCCTCCAGCGGCGTACGGGCCGCTTCACCCTCCCCGAGAGGGCACGCGCATTGCTGCTCTCGCTTCTCGCCCACCGGCCGGTGCTGAGCGAGCCGCGCTGCCGGACGGTCTCCTTGTCGGGCGCCGGCTCGGTCGTCCTGCGGCCGGCCGACCGGCGTGACCTGATGGCCGTCATCGCGCTGCACGCCCTGTGCGCGCCCTCGCCGCGCGGCGCGTTGAGCGGCTTTCCGGCCCGCGAGGATCTGCCGGGCCTGCTGCACCCGCGCGTCGGGCACAGCCTGCTCGCCGAGACCGTGGGCGGACGCCCGGTCGGCTGGGGCTCGCTGACCTGGGACGGCCTGGGCGCCGACGCCGTGGTGCTGGCCGCCGACGCATGGAGGGCCCGCGGCCTGGTCACCGTCCTGCTGCGCGCCCTGGCCGAGACCGCCGAGGACACGGGCTGCCAGGTGCTGTGGCTGTACGCGGCCCACGGCGACGACGCCGCACACCGGGCGGTCACCGGCCTCGGCCGGCCCTGCACTGTCGCCCACACCGATGCGGAAGCCACCGTCTTCGCCCTGCACCTCGCTCCAACACCAGCCGATCACACGGCTGTTGGCCTCGACGCGTTGACGACGCCGCGGTGAACCCAAGGGCCGGCTTCCGGGCGAAGTCCCGGCCGTCCCTCGTCGGCGTACCGCCGTTTGCTCGGCGTGGGCCGGCACGCCGGCGCCTGGAGTTACGGATGTTCCCGACGCGCCCCGTGGCGCGGGTCTTCCCGGTGGAACGAGCCGCCACGGGACGTCGCGCCGGCGCCCTGTCGCCAGGCAGGGGCTCGGGCGGGTGCCGGGTCAGCCGATGCCGGTGACTGTCAGCGCGGTGGTCCAGTTGGTCTTGATGGCGCTGCGGGCCGAGGCCAGCGTGATCGTGCCCGCGCAGACCGCGTTCTTCAGCTTCGTTTCGATTCCGTCCTTGGTGTAGGCGGTCTTCGTGCCGGAATAGGGCTCCGGCCACAGGTTGGTCGTCGCCGTCGGGGAGCCGCCGAGTTCGAGGGGAACGAGGTGGTCTTCCTCGTAGTCGGCGGTGCTGGTGTCGGTGTACCCGTAGTCGATGATGCCCTGGACCTTCAGCGGGTTGGTGTAGGAGGTGGGCGGGCGGACGGTCGCGGTCCATCCGGACACGCATATCGTGGAGCCGATCGTGGACTGCGTCACGGCCGAGTAGTAGGCGCCCGGCGTGCACTTGGAATCGGGCAGCGGCAGATAGGACTGGGAGCACGTCGCGGCGTGTGCGGTGCCGGTGCCCACGGCAAGGCCGGCGGCGGCGAGGGCGAGGGCGGAACAGGTGGTGGCAAGTGTGCGGGGGAGGGCGCGCATGAGGAGGCTCCTGGTGCCGGCCCGACCGGTCGCCGGGGATGTGTACATGACACCGCAGTAGCCGCTACGCGGGTAGATGCCGGTCGGTGAACTTCCCGTTACCGCAGCGTTTCTGACGCTCCGACAGCTGGGCGTTCCGCGGTGTGCCGGCGTTGCCGGAACTCTCGGAACGTCCCTGCCCTGTGCCGTACGGCCGATCGCCACCTGACGGGGGGCGCAGCCGAGGACCGTCTGCGTCCGCTTGACACCGACTCGCCGACGACGAGCGCCTGGAGATATCCCTCCCTGTCGCGAAGGGGCCGAGTCGGCGGAGGGGCCGGGCAGGACGGTGTCGCCGCGGGGGCGGCCGAGTTCTGTCCGCGTCGTGCCATCGGTACCGCCGCCGTGCCGGTGACCGGGATTCAGATCCCGTTGGAGAGCGCACGCAGTGCGTCGATCACGTCCGGTGCACCGCCGGCCGGAGGCTAGGTGGCCGCCCCGACCCGGAGGGCGGTTCGGTGCCCGGTGGGGTGGCCCCCGCTGACAGCAGCAGCCTCGGCCCGACGATCGCCGCGGTATCACCCGGGCGCACTACGGCGACATCACGGTCGCTTCTCCGGGCCCGGGCGAGGGCGCCGTCTTCCCGGGGCGGCCGGCGCAAGAACAGTCGGCGTGGCGAGTTGTGCCCGACCCCGTACCGGCATCGGGCGCAGAGCGGCGATAGCGGCGCCCGCCGGGGGTCACCCGGCGCGGGCTGCTTGAAGCAGGAGGTGAAGGTCGTGGGCGCCTTCGGCGGTGGCCACGGCCGCCACGGTGAGGACCGCCGCCGTGACTGTCGTAAGTGCGGGGTGGCGGCCGAGCGGTGGGGCGAGGAGGGCGGCGACACGGCGCGGGACCGGTCCGGCGCTGGAGAGGGGGCCCCGGTGGCCGAGGATGCCGAGAGCGGCGCCGGGGATACGGAGGCGTGCAGGGACGTGGCGGGCGGCCAGGGCGGCCTTGCCGACGGCGCGGGCGACCCGGGTGCGGTCGCCGGTGGCCGTTGCGGCGTTCTCGTCGGCCCAGCGTTCGGTCGTGTAGCTGACGGCGGCAGCGAAGGGGCGCAGGAGCGGGTTGGCGGTGGCACCGAGCTGGGCGAGGGCGACGAAGGCGTAGTGGTGGGCGGTCAGGTGGGCGCGTTCGTGGGCGAGCAGGATGTCTCGCTCACTCTCGTCCAGGGTGTGCAGCATGCCGGTGGAGACGACGACACGGCCGGGCAGGCCGGGCAGGGCGAACGCGTCCGGGGCTTCGTCGTCGACGATGACCAGGCCGTCGCGGCTGGGCATGCAGGCGGCCTCCAGGGTGGCCGAGGCCAGCGAACGGGCGCGGCGCCAGAGCATGCGGGCCGCGGCGATGACGGCGCCGCCCAGGAGCAGACCGGCGAGCAGGGCGACGGAGAGCTGGGAGGGGGCGTCGTGCTGCGCGGTGCGGGCCGACCAGTGGCCGAGGCGGGCCAGCAGGGGGATACGGATCAGGCCGGTGGTGGCCAGCAGGCCCAGGGAGACCGTGCTCGCGGCGCCGAGCACGAGCGCCGAGGCGGTGAGCAGCCAGGTGGCCAGGCGGGGTTCGCATCGCTCGGAGAGCGGCCGCGCGGCGAACGGGGCGATCAGCGAGAGCAGCAGCGGCAGATAGACGGCGATCCGCATCCCTACGTCACCCTCTGCCGGTCGTGTCCGGCTCGGGGCCGAGCAACTGGCGCAGCAGGTCGGCGTCGGTGTCGGACAGCGTGTCGGCGAAGCGGGCGAGGACGGCCTCGCGGTCGGGGCGTTCCTCCAGGACGGTGCGCATGCGGCGGGCGGCGAAGCCGGCGTCGTCGGTGACGGGGGCGTAGGCGTAGGCGCGTCCGCGCGGGGTGCGGGTGAGCAGGCCCTTGGTGTGCATGCGGGTGAGGATCGTCACCACGCTGCTGTACGTCAGCTCGCCGCCGAGGCGTTCGGCCGCCTCGCCCGGGGTCAGGGCGGTGCCGGCCTGTTGGAGGAGGCCCAGGAGCTGGGTCTCGCGGGCGCCGTTCGCCCGTTTCGGACCGCGTCCCGCTGTGTCGGCTGCCATGGGTTTGTTGTTCTCCCGCATCGCCCTCTATCTTCTACACCCGTGTAGGAGTTCTACTCCCGTGTAAAAGCTTTCGTGTCCCGAGTGTGCCACACAGATGGGTCCCCCATGAGCGCGATCAGCATCGGCCAGGCCGCCGTCCTCGGAGTCGTCGAGGGGGTGACCGAGTTCCTGCCCGTCTCCTCCACCGGCCATCTGAAGATCACCGAGGGGCTCATGAGCATCCCGGTCGACGACACCTCCGTGGTCGGCTTCACCGCCGTCATCCAGGTCGGCGCGATCGCCGCCGTCCTCGTCTACTTCTTCAAGGACATCACCCGCATCGTCTCCGCCTGGGGTCGCGGCCTCAGAAACCGTGAGGAGCGCCAGAGTCACGACTACAAGTTCGCCTGGTGGGTCATCTACGCCACCCTCCCGATCGTGGTCGTCGGCCTGGCCGCCAAGAAGCTCGTCGAGGGCCCGCTCGGCTCCCTGTGGGTGGTGGCGGGTTCGCTGATCGTGGGCTCCGGCGTGATGTGGGCGGCCGACCAGATGGGCCGGCACAAGCGCGGCGAGGACGATGTGACGTTCAAGGACGCGATGCTGGTGGGCTGTTCACAGATCCTCGCCCTGCTCTTCCCCGGCTTCTCCCGCTCCGGCGCCACCATGTCCACGGCGCTCATCCTCGACCTGGACCGCGTCGCCGCCACCCGCCTCTCCTTCTTCCTCGGCATCCCCGCCCTGACCGGCGCCGGACTGTACGAGCTGAAGGACGCCGTGGGCGCCGGGGTCGGCGTGGCGCCGCTGGCCGTCGGCACCGCCGTCTCCTTCGTGGTGGCCTACGCCTCCATCGCGTGGCTGCTGAAGTTCGTCGCCAAGCACTCCTTCAACGCCTTCGTGATCTACCGGATCGTCGTCGGGGCCGGCCTGCTGGGCCTGCTGGCCACGGGGACGCTCAACGCCTGACACACTTCTCCTGCGGTGACTGATGTAACGCCTGCTACATTCTGCAACGTGACGAATGTGAGCAGGGAGCCCGGGAGTCGCTGGCTCGTCCTCGTGGTCAGGCTCCCGGCGGAGCCCTCGCGGCACCGGGTCGCGGTCTGGCGGGAGCTGCGCAGGATCGGCGCGCTCTCGCTCGGCCAGGGCGTCTGGGCCGTACCCGACGTGGCGGTCTTCGCGGACGGCGTCGCCCGTGCGCTCGACCTCACCGAGCAGTCCGGCGGGCAGGCGGTGACGCTGAACGCGTCCGGGCGCGGGCCTAGGGATGCCGCCCGTTTCCAGGCCATGTTCACCGCCGCGCGCTCGGAGGACTGGACGGAGTTCCTGGCCGACTGCGGCAAGTTCGAGGCGGAGATCGCTAAGGAGATCCGCATCGCCAAATTCACCCTGGCCGAGCTGGAGGAAGAGGAACAGTCCCTGGAACGACTCCGGCGCTGGCACCGTGACCTGACCGCGCGGGACGTGTTCGGCGCCCCGGAGGCCGCCCAGGCCGCGGCACGCCTCAAGCAGTGCGCCGCCGTCTGCGAGGACTACGCCGAGCGGGTCTTCCGCGCCTTGCACGAGACCCCGGAGCAGGACCGGTGACCACGACGGCGTCCGCCCAGGCCGCGCCCGCCCGGCAGATGTGGCCGCTGTACGCGGCCGGGTTCACCACCGCGTTCGGCGCGCACGGCATCGCCGCCAGCCTCGGCGGTGACGCGAAGGGCGCCGTGACCTCGCTGTTGGTGCTCGGTGGGCTGCTCGCCCTCTACGACGGCGCCGAGGTGCTCCTCAAGCCGGTCTTCGGCACCCTCGCCGACCGCATCGGCGCCCGGCCGGTGCTGCTCGGCGGGCTGGTCGCGTTCGCCGCCGCGTCCGCGGTGTACGCCGTGGCGGACAGCCCCGGCTGGCTGTGGGCCGCCCGCCTCGGCCAGGGCGCCGCCGCCTCCGCCTTCTCCCCGTCGGCCTCCGCGCTGGTCGCCCGCCTCAACCCGGCCGCCAAGCACGGCCGGGCGTTCGGCAGTTACGGCTTCTACAAGTCCCTCGGCTACACCCTCGGGCCGCTGCTGGGCGGGGTGCTGGTGTGGGCCGGGGGCCTGCGGCTGCTGTTCGGGGTACTGGCGGTGCTCGGCGCAGTGGTCGCGGTGTGGGCCGCGCTCGCCGTTCCCGCAGTACCGCCCCTGCCGAAGACCCGGCAGACGGTGCTCGACCTCGCCCGCCGCATTGCCGAACCGGCCTTCCTCGCCCCGACCGCTGCCCTGGCCGCGGCGACCGCCGCGCTCTCGGTCGGGGTGGGCTTCCTGCCCGTCTCCGGCCGGGTGGCGGGGTTGGGCACCGTCGCCACCGGCGCCGCCGTGTCCGTGCTCGCCGCGTGTGCGGCCCTCGTGCAGCCCCGGGCCGGGCGTGCACTGGACGAGGGACGCCTCACCACCCGCGCCGGCCTCACCGCCGGACTTCTGCTGACCGCCGCCGGCCTGGCCTGTGCCATGCTGCCCGGACTGACCGGCATCCTCCTGGCCGCAGCCCTGACCGGTGCCGGAGTCGGCCTGATCACCCCGCTCGGCTTCGCCGCCCTCGCCGCCGCCGCCCCGGCCGAACGCCTCGGCCAGACCATGGGCACTGCCGAACTCGGCCGTGAACTCGGCGACGCGGGCGGCCCGTTGCTGGTCGCCGCCGTCGCCTCGGTCACCACCCTCACCCACGGCTACGCGGTCCTCGCCGTGCTGCTGGCCGTGGGGCCGGTACTCGGTCTGGTCCGCACCCGTACCGGACACAGGTGACACCCCCCGGTTCAGCAGCCACATGCCCCTCCGGGCACGGTGTCCGACCGTCGCCGGGGAGAGCGTCGGCCCGATGACAGCGGCGGTGGCCAAAGATTGGTCGTTTGCTGGTCTGCTGCTGTCGGTTCTCGGGGCTTGTGCTGGAGGGCGTCTTCCTAGGGTCGTAGTCGTCCCCCGGTAGTCCGGCACCACCGGACTCCGCCCCCCCATTGTTCTGGAGACGCCTGATGCGTGCCCTTCCCCGTCGTGCCCTGGCCGCCGCCCCCGCCGCCCTTCTGCTGTTCGCGCTCGTCGGCTGCGGCGGCAGCTCCGACTCCGGCTCCTCGAAGGCCGCGGACACCCAGCAGTCGGCCCAGGCGGACAGCGGCGCGCAGGCGCAGGACGCCGACGAGAAGACGGAACCGCCGCTGACCGGCGAGATCAAGCAGAAGGCCGAGGCAGCGGCGCTCGCCAAGTACCCGGGCACCGTCGTCAAGTCCGAGGAGGACACGGAGAAGCCCGGCATGTACGCGGTGGAGATCAAGAAGGCGGACGGTACGAGTGTCGAGGTCTACCTCGACAAGACGTACGCGGTCACCGGCACCAAGCAGGAGGGCACCGAGGAAACCGAGACTGCCGGCTGACCGCAGGCCGGCTGGAAAGGAGGAGCGCCATGTCCATTGATCCTGCACACCCCGCAGCGACTCAGCTGCCGGACACCGACGCGACGGCGCTGTTCGCCGCCCCGGCCCGCGGCCCGGCGGAGGGAGCCTACGGAGTCGGCTATGCGGAGGACTCCTTCGACTACCCCTCACCCGCTCCCGCGCAATCCTGGTCGGACGGCCGACCGCCGCTCGGCGCGGCACTGGACGCCGCCCCGCCCGCGGGAGTGGACGGTGCGGAGGAGGGGCAGTCCGCCAGCCGGGGCCACGCGCGGGAGACGGGCTGGTGGGAGCGGGTGGCCGACTGGCCCAGGTGGGCCGTGATCGTTGCCGCCGCGCTGGTGATCACGGGCGGTTTCGGTCTCTCCCTGTCGATGGTCAGCGACACGGTCTCCTCCGACCCGGCACCGGGAGCGTCCGGCGGGACCTCCGAGGTCACCGTCCCGCAGTCGCCGGCCGTACCGGACCTGCCTCCGCAGGCCACGGCCTCCGCGTCGTCCCCCGCAGGCGGTGCGAGCGGAGGTGTGAGCGTCTCTCCGACCGGGACCAGCCCGCTGCCCGGCGCCGGCGGGCAGGACCGGCAGGAGGACAACGGACGCGGGGACGGCGACAGCACGAACGATGGCTGACCCCCCACGCCGTCCGGCACTGTCCCCGTGCCCGCCACCACCGCCCGGCCGGCCGGTTCCACCCCGCGCCCGGCCGGCCGGGCGGCATCCCCGGACACGGCCTCGCGGAAGCGCGGCACCGTTCCCTTCCCCCAGGTCCCAGGCGGGTTCACGTGAACACCCCAACTCCCGTGACACAGCTGTGCGAGCCTGTCGCCATGCGGCTGCTGCTCATCGAAGACGACGACCGGATCGCCCAACCGCTCACCGAAGGGCTGGGCCGCTACGGATTCACCGTGGACCGCGCGCGCACCGGCGCCGCCGGGCTCGCCGCCGATGGCTCGCCCGACCTGGTCCTGCTCGACCTCGGGCTGCCGGACATGGACGGCCTGGACGTGTGCCGCAGCCTGCGGGCCCGCTCGCCCATCCCGATCATCATGATCACGGCCCGGGGCGAGGAGGCCGACCGGGTGGTGGGCCTGGAGCTGGGCGCGGACGACTACCTCGCCAAGCCGTTCGGCGTACGGGAGCTGGTGGCCCGCATCCGCGCGGTCACCCGCCGCACCGGCACCCTCCCGGCCCTACCGCCCGGACCGGACACGGCACCCGCAGCGTTCACGAGGGCACCCGCGCCGCAGCGGCTGGGCCCGCTGGACCTCGACCGGCGCACCCGCCAGGTCCGCCTCGGCGGACACCCCATAGCCCTCTCCCCACGGGAGTTCGACCTGCTCGCCCACCTCGCCGAAGACCCCGGAGCCGTCCACTCCCGGCAGCAGATCATGGACGCGGTGTGGGACCCGCACTTCTTCGGCCCCACCAAAACCCTGGACGCCCACGTCGCTGCGCTGCGCCGCAAGCTCGGCGATCCCGCCTGGATAACCACAGCGCGCGGCGTGGGCTTTCGCCTCACCGTCCCCGGCGAGGAGACCGGCCCCGGGGCGGCGGGGTGATCCGGCGTCTGCTGTTCAGCTATGTCGGCGTGGCCCTGCTGGTCCTGGCCGGGCTGGAGATTCCTCTCGGCTACCTCTACGCCCGCGGGGAGGAGGCCCGTGTCGCGCAGACCGTCGAACGCGACGCGGCGATGCTCGCCGAGGTCAGCGAGGAGAACATCGAGAAGGGCAACCTCGCGGAACTGCCCAGGCTGATCGGCGACTACACCGCCCGCACCGGCGGCCGGGTCGTCGTGGTCGACCGCACCGGGCTCGTCCTGGCCGCCTCCGGCACCACGACGGCCACCGGCACCAACCTGTCCGCCGAGCCGGACATCGCCGCCGCCCTGCGCAACCAGCCCACCACCGGCACCTCCACCGACACCGGCGGCAACGACGTCCTGTACGCGACCCAGCCCGGCGCTTCCGGCACCACGATCCGCGGTGCGCTGCGGCTGACCTACCCGACCGCGATGACGGCCGACCGAGTGCACCGCATCTGGCTCGCCCTCGCCTTCGCCGGGGCCTGCATCCTGGCCGCCGTCGCGCTGGTCGCCCTCACCCTCGCCCGGTGGATCACCCGACCCCTGCGCACGCTGGAACGTGCCACCCGCCAGCTCGCCGACGGCCATCTCGCCAACCCGCCCGACGCCACCACCGGGCCGCCCGAACTGCGCTCCCTGGCCACCTCGTTCACCCGCACCGCCACCCGCCTGCAACACCTCCTGGACGCCCAGCACGCGTTCGCCGCCGAAGCCTCCCACCAGCTCAAGACCCCGCTGACCGCGCTACGGCTGCGGCTGGAGAACTTCGAGCCCTACCTCGATGCGCGCGCCCACGGCAGCCTGGACGAGACCATCGAGGAGGTCGAGCGCCTGAGCCGCATGGTCCACGGACTGCTCGCGCTGGCCCGGCTGGAGAACGCGGCCACCACCCCCGAAGACATCGACCTCGACGCGGTGATAGCCGACCGCATCGCGATGTGGGAATCGTTCGCCGCCGAACAGCGGGTCGCCCTCGCCGTCACCGGCCCGGCCGCCGGCCATGTACGGGCGATCCCGGGGGCGTTGGAGCAGGTCATCGACAACCTGCTCGCCAACGCGCTGCGCGTGGCCCCGCCGGGCACCGCCATCACCCTCGCCCGCGCGCCCGGCGCCGAACTGCACATCATCGACCAGGGCCCGGGCATGTCACCGGCGGAGCGGGAACGCGCCTTCGACCGGTTCTGGCGCGCCTCCCCCTCCGACCACGAGGGCACCGGCCTGGGCCTGCCCATCGTCCGCCACCTCGTCCGCGCCTCCGGCGGCGAAGTCACCCTGCACGCCGCCCCGGGAGGCGGCCTGGACGCCCGCATCCGCCTGCGCCCGGCCACCGCCCCGCGCAGCCGCCGCATCACCCGCCGACCGGATACGGCCGGCGCCGGCACATGGAGGGATGCCTCCGACAGCGCGCCCGTGGCCGTCGGAGGGGAACGCGGCAGCGGTTAACGCGTAATCAGTCCTCTGGCGGGACGTATCCCCTTCATACTCCCGGGGGATCGACTCTCCTGCCAAGGGCGCGGACCGTAGAGGAAGGGCAGCGGGGCTGCCACTGGACCAACGGTGCGAGAAGAGGCAGGCATGCGACCCGGCCATTGCAGCGATCAGCGTCGGCGTCTCCTGGGTGACTGGACCCTCCCGCTCTGCACGGTCGCCGTCAGCATCATCGTCGTGACAGGGATAGCCACCGAGCACGAGAGCGGGGTCGAAGTCAGCGGCACGGTCTCCCACGCGCGATCATCCGCTCCGGCATCCCCCCTCACCTGGCTGCGGCCCAGCCACACCAGTGCCGCGAAAGGAAACCGTGGCCGCGACGTCGTGGCCGAGAACTTGAGCCGTACCGCTGACGACACAACGAGGCGCGACAGTTCCCCGCAGCCTTCGGCGGCAACCGCGAAACCCTAAGGGTCCGAGCGCCCGCGCCACAGGAATGCGAGGCGACCCGCTTTCCCAGGGGATCACCATCCACGGCGGCCACGCTTCACCGGTGAGCGGCGGCTTCCACGGGATCCGCCGATGTCCCAGGCCAGGCAGCACACGCCGCGGCTGACGTACTGCCACCTGCCCCGGAACACGTCGCCGAATCCCGGGGTTCGCTGAGGCCCCCGGCGCGAAGCGGCAACGGGCAGCGGGCTTCTTACAGCGCCAGGCCGGGTGGCAGGCGCAGGCCGGTGGTGCCGTCGTAGCGGCCCAGGTCCTGGCTGGCGGCGAGGTGGTCGGGGTCGGTGACGCGGACGGTGATGGCGTGGGTGCCGGGGCTGAGGGTGCGCACGTCGAGAGAGCCGCCGGTGGAGGCGGCGGGGGTGCCGTCGACGAGCCAGGTGATGGCGGTCTCGGTGAGCGCGCCGTGCTGGGGTGAGGTGCCCTGGGCGTGCAGGAGCGGGCCGTCGGTGGGGCCCAGGAGGAGGCGCGGGGGCCGCTTGGGGAGGGCGAAGGGCGGGGTCTGGACATAGGAGGTGTGGAAGCCGTTGGTGGCGACGACCTGCACGAGGCAGTGCTCGTCACCGGGCAGGTCGCGCAGGTCCAGGTCGAAGGCGGTGTCGGTGAGGTTCACGCCCACCCACTGGGCGATGGTCCCGGAGGTGTTGGTGAAGCGGACGTAGTAGGTGGAGGGCGGCGGGGTGCCGGGGCCGTCGCCGACCGGCCGCCAGCTCAGGTGCAGGACGCCCGCGGTGTCGATCTCCGGGAGCGCGACGCCGCGGGTGAGGACGAAGTGCGGCGGGCGTGGCGGTACGACGAGCGCGCCGAGTTCGGTGCCGTCCCGGCGCAGCACGACGCGATGGGTCTGGGCCTCGTACGGGAGGCGGGCGCTGAATGGGGCGCTGTCGGCCTCGGCCGAGGGGAAGGACGGGTCGGTCGCCGCGGTGGCCAGCACGTGTCCGGCGGCGTCCTCCAGCGAGACGGTGTACGACGGCGCGGCAGCGTCCGTGGCCTCCACCTGCTGTGGCGGCGGCTCGGTGAAGGTGCGCAGCGCCGGGCCGAAGTTCACGGTGCCGGAGCGGGACAGGCGCCCGCGGACGCGGACGAACGGACCCGGGAAGGGCTGGCTCGCCGGGATCGAGGTGGACGGCATGACGGCCCTGGGTGAGACCGGCCGGCCGGCGGCGTCGGCCCCCGCCGGGAAGATGATGTGGTTCAAGCGGAGCCACAGCTTGCTCCAGTGGTAGCCGCTGATCCACTTGTCCTCGAAGCCGCAGTAGCTCATGAAGTCGCCGGTGGAGGCGGGCCAGACGGTCATCGAGTGCGGGTCGACACCGACGTCGCCGAGTCTGCCGTCCTTGGGGACGAAGTTGTCGTCGACGTCGGCCGGGCTGCCGCACGGCGCGTGCTTGAGGCCCCACAAGTGGGCCAGTTCGTGGGCGAAGGTGACAGTGAAGTTCTGGCCGAAGGCGACATGTTCGCTCTGCCGGGCCCGGCCCGAAATACTGCCCAGATAAACGGAGTTGTCGACCATGGCATACAGGAACTTGTAGTCCGCGGCCTCTTCCTGGACGTCCTCCAGGTCCTCCATGAAGTCGTTCCAGCCGTCCTCGCCCGTCAGGTCACGGCTGGTGGTGATGACCTCCTGGCCCGGCAGGATCCAGTACCGGATGCTCGCGGCCGGGTCGTCCGCGATGGGATAGCGCAGCGGCAGGGTGTTGGCGGTCCTGATGTAGTCGGCGTCCGACGGCGGCGCGATCGAACCGACCTGGACCCGCACCATGAGGATATCGACCACCGGCGAGGGATGGAAGTCGACCGCGATCTCGACCGGGTTGCTGACCGTGCCGGCCACGGTGGCCTGCACCACCAGCACGGCGTGGCCGGTGGCCTTGTCGGCCGGGATGAGGAAGTTGAGGGTGTGGGCCAACTGGCCGCGGTCGACCTGGGCGATCGGGCGGGCGGTGACCGGCGCGGTGGGCCCGGTGGTGAACGTACTGCCGTTGAGGGTCAGGGTGCCGCTCACCCCGCCCACGGTGCCGCCGCCCTCGCCGGGGTCGATGCCGGAGTCGAGGTAGACCCGGACCAGGGTCGCCTTGCCGGCCACCAGCGGGAGGGTGTTGTCGGCGCCGAGCGCGGACTGGAAGTGCTGGATGGCCTGGGTGACCTCGACACCGGTGATCTCCAGGTCGGGGGTGGCGTCGGGCGGCAGGACCTCGCTGGTCATGGTGATCAGGAAGCCGGAGTTGCCGTTGTCGGTCTCCGTGGGGCCCAGCTGCCGGTTGCCCAGGGTGAGCGGGTCGACCGGGTCGATGACCGCGACGGCGCCGCCCAGCAGGTTTTCGTGGGCGGTGTTGTCCGGCCAGTCGTTGTCGTCGTCCGCGTAGCCGAGCACGGCGATCTGGGTGGGTCCGCCGACCGTCAGGTCCACCACGGTGCTGACCGCGCCGGCCGTCAGCGGGTAGCGGTGCACCTCGTCGACCTTGGCACCGCCGTTGTTCCAGCGCAGCAACTCCTTGTCGAGCGCGGGCACTCCGCCCTGCGCCGGGGCGAACGCGTAGACGTACACGGCGACATGGGTGTCGCCGGCCTCCTCGTCCTCCAGCAGCACCAGGTCCTTGAACGTCAGCCGCACCTGGCCGCGCTGCGGGGGCGGCACGACGTGGACCTGCGCGGTCACGTCGTATCCGGTGTGGCCCTGGTCGGTGGTGGTCGGGCCGAAGAGCAGGCTGCCCAGGGTGCTCGGATCACGGGGGTCGATGAGCAGGTCGGCGCTGCCGAGGAAGTTCTCGTGTCCGCCCTCGTCCGGCCACAGATTGTCGTCGTCGGTGTAGGCGCTGACGCTCAGCGTGCCCACCCCGTCCAGTTCGAAATCGACGACCGGGTTGTTCGCCGTGTCCACCTGCAGGCTGTAGCCGCGGACCTCGTCGACCTTCTGGTACTGGTTGTTCCAGCGGAAGGCTCCCAGCTGGTTGCCGGCGGCGTCCTTGACCGTGGCGTACATGGCCATATGGGTGTCGCCGGCCTCCTCGTCCTCGAACAGCGACAGCGACTGGAACGTCAGACGGATCCGCGGCATACTCTCGCCTCCGGCGACTCGCAACAGAAGTGCCCGGCCTACCACCGGCCCAAGCTGATTTCACAGCAGGCACACAAGGAACGCTCCTCGTCGCCGCGGCGACCCGTCAAGACGAAATGGGTGTTCTAGTGCAAAATGAGCCAACCGTAAATCCATGCGCCCCTTTCCGTTGAGGAGCACTGTCCTCACCTCGGGAAGCGCCTGCCTGGTCGACCGTCAACAGCCTTGCAGTGCCGCGCGGTTCACCGGCGCTCGGGCGCGCGGACGTGGTTCACGCCGGGTCCTTGACGGGGGTGTGATGTCCGGGGGTTCAGCCGGTGGAGCCCGCGCCCGGGGCGAGCGTGCCGACGGTGACCAGGGCGATGATGGCGATCCCGAGCAGCACCCGGTAGGCGACGAACGGGGTGAAGCTGTGGTGCGAGATGTACTTGAGGAACCACGACACCGCCGCGTACCCGACGCCGAAGGCGATCGCGGTGGCCAGCAGGGTCGGCCCCCACGCCGGGGCGGGCCCCTCCCCGATCTTGAACAGCTCCAGCACCCCGGACGCCAGCACGGCGGGGATGGCGAGGAGGAACGAGTAGGGCGGCGCCCTCGCGGCTGTAGCCCATGAATAGGCCCGCGCTGATCGTGCCGCCCGACCGGGAGACGCCCGGGATCAGGGCGAGGGCCTGGGCGAAGCCGTAGCCGAGGGCCTGTGGGAAGGTGAGTTCGGTGATCGGCTTGGCGTAGCGCACCGCTCGCATGCGGTCCGCCGCCGCGAGGGCCAGGCCGAAGACGACCAGTGTGGTGCCCACGATGCGGAGGTCGCGCAGTGAGGTCTCGATGGTGTTCTGGAACGCCGCGCCGAGGATGCCGATGGGCAGGGTGCCGACGATGACGAACCAGCCCATCCGCGCATTCGGATCCTTGCGCCGTTCCGGCCGGAACAGGGAGACGCTCCAGGCGCCGATGATGTTCGCGATGTCGCGGCAGAAGTAGATCAGCACGGCGCTCTCCGTGCCCAGCTGGATCACGGCGGTGAACGCCGCCCCCGGGTCCTGCCATCCGGCGAGGGCGGAGAACACCCGCAGATGCGCGCTGGAGGAGACGGGCAGAAACTCCGTCAGCCCCTGCAGAAGGCCCAGAACAACAGCATGGAACCAGGCCATGGCGCCAGACCCTACAGCGTGTAGGGTCCGAGTCTTTCCAGGTCACGGTGCGGGGGTGGCTGCGGGACCGACGGGGGGTGCGGTCCCGCAGCCGATGGGGATGTTACACCCGTAACATGGTTCCCGGGGGCGGGCTTCGCGTCCGATCGGGCGACGACTGGCGGAGTGAGCAGTGAGCGATGTGTGGCAGATACTGATCGGTATTGCCATCGGCCTGCTGGCGTGCTGGCTGATCCTGCTCGCCGCCCTGGCGATCGCCCGCCCCAAGGGCAATCTGCTGACCGAATCCGTCCGCCTCCTGCCCGACCTGCTCCGCCTCATCTCACGCCTGGCCAGCGACCGCGAACTATCCCGCCGCACCCGCTGGCTGCTGTGGATCCTGGCCGGTTACCTGGCCATGCCCATCGACCTGATCCCCGACTTCATCCCGGTCCTCGGCTACGCGGACGACGCGATCGCCGTCGCCATCGTCCTGCGGGCGGTCATCCGGCAGGCCGGCCCCGAGGCCCTGACCCGCCACTGGCCCGGCACCGACGACGGACTGAGCGTCGTACGTCGTCTCGCCGGGCTTCCTTCCGTCCCGCACCAGGAATAGCGCGCGGCGACTGTTGCCTGCCGCCAGGCCGTCCGGCGCTATCGGTCCCGCACGTCCGCGTCGAGGTGACGCAGCAGGAAGGACATCACCGCACGCTCCAGCGAGGCGCGTTCCCCGTCGTCCCGCGTTCGCCTCGCACAGGAATCCTCGCCGGTGAGCGATTCGCCCTCGACTCCGGAGCAGCGGTACGTCGCGTTCAGCAGCCAGGCGAGATTGCCCGCCGACGCTCCCGCCGCCACGGCTGCCACGATCAGCCCTGCCGTGGCCAGTGCGTCGCCCATCTGCGGGCGCCGGTCGAGGGTGTGCAGACTGAACCCGCTCATCAAATACACGCCTGCGGCTACGACACCAAGACTCAGAAAGAGTGCCGCCAGAGCGAACATCAGCCCGCGCTTCTCGTGCGCAGCGGCGGTTTCCATGATGTCGGTGCGCCCCCTCACGGCCTTGGCACGGAGCTGCTCCAGCGTGAGCGGCGCCCCTGTGCGACTGGCGGCGGTCAGGATCTCCGGGGCACTGAGAGCCTGATCCACGATGCGTTCGAAGGCTGCATTACGCGTCTCCGACGTGAATTTGGGCTCCTGCACAGAGTCCCCCGATCAGTGCTGAGCACGGCAGGCGACGCAAACCCTACAACATGTAGGGTTTGCGTCGGGCTCAGGCCCTCACTCACCACGTACGGGTGATGATCCGAACGTCATACGCTCCGTCTCCGACTGCCCCTGTCGCGCCCCTGCAGTAGCCACGCAGGGCCCTCACCCTTCCCTCCGCCTCAACGGCAGCCTTCGCCCTCGCCCTGGTCTCGGTGGTGGCCGGCTGCGGCTGGGGTGCTGCTCCTGCCCGTGTTCACCGCCCTGTTCGCGCTCCGCATGGCGATTCCGGTCCTCACCCTGGCGCAGATCGTCAGCCATGCCAGCCGCACCGTGCTCAACTGCCGTGACCTGCAAGGGCCGTTGATCGACCGCTTCGCTCTCTGTGCGATACCCCGGACTCTGAACTGCACCCCGTCAGAGTGGCTCGCTCGCGCCGTCCGCGTCCTCACCCGCCAGGGCCGCCGTCTCGAACGCGACCAGCGCCTCACCGGCCCGCGCCAGCTCCGCCCGCACGCGCTCGCCCTGCGGGGCACCGAAGTAGTCCCGGGCCCCAATCTTCGCCACCCAGGAGCGGAACCGCTCCAGATCCGCCTCCGACTCCTCCACCTCCGCGAAGATCGCCCGCCCGCGCCCGGACTCCATCTCCAGCTCCGCGAAGAACGACGGCAGCCGCTCCAGCACCTCCGTGTACTCACGGTCGACCGCAGCGGTCATCTCCCCTGCCAGTTCGCGGCGTTCACCCTCGTCGCTGACCTGGATGTGCACCACGCGCATCCGCCCGCCGTCGGCCCGCACCCGCTCGCCCAGCTCCGCCGCAGCGGCGGCTACTACAGGCCGGTCGGGCAGCAGGCACACCGACTGCTGCAGATACAGCGCCCCCAGTCCCTTCAGCTTCCGCCACACCTGCATCCGCAACGCCGGTGCCGCCCCCGCCGTCGTCACCGACACCAGCAGCCACTGCCCATCCACCTCATTCGCCACACTGCGACCGTAACCCGGACACAGTGAGGGGCCAGACTCTGGGCCAGGACGGAATCGCCGCCATCCGCGTCCCTGGCTGTGCCGCTCCTCGGTTGCGGCGCGACACGGAGCCGACTTTCGGCCACCCCTAGTGACAGGTTCTGGTCAAAGACTTGTCCAAGTAGCGGACGCCTCCTGCCGCCGGTGATCGGGTTCTGTGCGACGGCTATGACCACCCGTTCTTCGGAGGACCTGGTGTCAGCACCAACCCGCAAGAGACGATGGCTCACGATCTGTGCCATCAGCGCATCCGCCGCCCTTGTGGCGATACCCGCCGGCGCCGCGCCCGGCTCGGGCGGCACCCCCTTCGGGGTCCGCGCACTGGCTCAACTCGCCGCCGAACGAGGGCAGTCGGTGGCTGCCGTCAGCCCCAAGGCGAAAGCCGAGGACGACGGCGGCGGTGACGACGGCAACGAGGCCGACGAGATAGCCGAGGGCGCCGACCAGTACACAGAGGCCCGCACCTCACCCGGCATCGTCGCACCGGGCGCGTACGGAGCCGCCTGGACGAGTCTGACCAACCTGCCGAGCACCGGCGGCAGTTGGCGCAACATCACCGACCTGCCGTACAACTCCGACGACCCGCGCTACCGCGACTACGACTCCAACTCCAGTGGCGGATCGGGCAATGTGACCGGCCGGATAGCCGCCGTGGCCGCCGACGACGACGGATACGTCTTTGCGGGCAGCGCGGGCGGTGGCGTGTGGCGTTCCCGTAGCGGAGGCGGGCACTGGCAGCCCATCAGCGACAAGCTGCCCTCGCAGTCCACCGGCGCGCTCGCGCTCGACGGCGGCGGGCGCCTGTGGCTGGGCACCGGCGAGGCGAACACCAACGCCGACGCCTACCTCGGCAGCGGTGTCTACGTCCTGTCCCACCCCCGCCACGGCACGTTCTCCGCCCGCAGCCGGGTCGGCGGCGACGAGCTGGAATCCACCACCGTCCGCCAGTTGCGTTTCGGCGGCGGCAAGGTGTGGGCCGCGACCAGCGAGGGCGTGTGGAGCCACTCCACGAAGACGCTCAAGGGCGCGTGGAAGCTGGAGTTCGCGCCCAACCCCGACTACCTGCCCGGGGGATCGAAGGCGACCGACGCCAGCGCCGCATACAAGAACATCACCAACGACATCGCGATCGACCCGAAGAACCCCTCCAAGGTGGTCCTCGCGGTCGGCTGGCGCAGCGGTGACGACTACAACGGCTTCTACGCCAAGGACGCCGGCGGCACCTGGACCCGGATCACCATCGGCTTCGGCGATCTGCCGACCGACGCCGCCAATGTCGGCACGGTCACGTTCGCCCGTTCCGCCGACGGCTCGCGCTACTACGCCATCGACGAGTCGCCCGCGCAGATGGTCGCCAACCCCGACAGCGGCCTTCAGGGCATCTACAGTGCCGGCTCGCCGTTCGGTCCCTGGACGAAGGTCGCCGACTACACGCAGCTGGCCGCCGACGGCTCGGCGCTCACCTCCAGCGGCTATATGCCGGGCGTGCAGTCCTGGTACAACCAGTTCCTGACCGTCGACCCGAACGACTCGAAGCACGTCTACGCGGGCCTTGAGGAGGTCCACGAGACCAAGGACGGCGGCACCAACTGGTCGACCGTCGGCCCGTACTGGAACTTCGGCTTCCCCTGCTGGAGCATCGACCCCACCAAGCAGACCGGCGACTGCAACCAGACCACCCACCCCGACCAGCACGGCGTCGCGATCGGCAGCTACCACGGCAAGAGCTTCGTCTACGTCGGCAACGACGGCGGCGTCTACAAGCGCCCGCTCGACGGTTCCCAGGACGCCTCCGGCCACGCCACCGACTGGACCTCCCTCAACGACGGCACCATCGACACCCTCCAGTACTACTCGGTCGGCGTCGGCAAGGACCTGACCTACGGCGGCGTCTCCGTCACCGGCGGCCTCCAGGACAACGGCCAGTCGATCCTGCGCAGCAACGACACCGTCATGGGCTCCAACTTCGGCGGCGACGGCGGCGACACCCTCACCGACCCGGCCAACGGCTGCAACCTCGCCGAGGAGTACGTCTACCTCGCGATCCAGGTGACCCAGAACTGCGCGGTGAACGACGGCAGTTGGGTCACCGACCCCAGCAAGATCACGTCGTACAACGTCGCCCCCGCCGACAACGCCACCGGCGAGGCCCGCTTCATCGCCCCGATCACGGCCGACGCGAAGAACCCGGCGACCTGGATCGCCGGCGGCCGGCACATCTGGGTGCAGACCCACGGCTACGCCATCCGCAGCGGCGACGAGTGGACCAGCGTGTACGACCTCGGCGCCGGCCGCACCGCGACGGCCGTCGCGGCCTCGGGCGGCAAGGTGTACGCGGCCTGGTGCGGGCCCTGCAACAACCAGGGCTTCGCGCGCGGCATCTCCGTCGGCAACGCGGACGGCACCGGCTGGCACGACATCACCCTGCCCAGCACGGGCGCGGACGGCACCGTACCCAACCGCTACCTCGCCGGCTTCGCCGTCGACCCGAAGAACGCCGACCACGTCTACCTCGCGGTCAACGGCTTCTCCCGGCACTGGACCGAGGGCCCCGGCGCCGGCGTGGGCCACGTCTTCGAGTCCACCGACGGCGGCACCACCTGGAAGGACATCTCGAAGAACCTCCCCGACGTGCCGACGAACTCCGCGGTCGTCACCTCCAACGGCGGCCTCGCCGTCGCCACCGACCTCGGCGTCGTCTACCGCGCACCGGGCCGTACGACCTGGCAGCGCGTCGGGAACCTCCCGGCGGTCGCCGTACTCCAGTTGAAGCTGAGCCCCGACGGGAAGACGCTGTATGCGGCCACTCACGGGCGCGGCATCTACACGATCAAGGTGAGCGACTGCAAGTGACCTAGCAAGGTCGCAGGGGTGATCCCGGGTCTCCGGGATCACCCCTGCGTCGTGTACGGCACCACGCTCACGTGCAGCGTGAAGGCGACGCGCGCAGCGCCCGCCACGTCCGGTGCCTTCGCCGTCGCCGTGATCTTCGCGGTACCACCCCGGGTACCCGCACAGCGCAGCGAGGCGCGGGCCGAGCCGTCCGACTCCGGCTGCCACTCGGACACAAGGGCGAAGACCGGAGCAGAGCTCTGTACCGCCGTCCACCGTTTGTCGTCCGTACGGGACTTCAGGACGAGGGCCACCACCGTCCCGGGCCGTACGCAGAGTCGCTGCTTGACCGCGTCGCCAGGGCTGACGGCCACTGTGGTGGAGCCCGCGACGCACCCTGGGGACGTGGAGGCTGTCCCATGAGAGGCCGGGGCTCGCGTCGACGGTGCTGTTGCCGACCTTGTGGCAGAGGGCGAGCTGGGGACTTCCGGCGTACCGGGGCCGCTCTCCGAGGGGGTGGCGGTGGGTGAACCGGTCGAAGGACGCGGCGGCGGCGAGTCCGCCTTCGAATCGTCGCCTCCGCCTCCGCAAGCGGTCAGAACACAGGAGAGGGCAACCAGGACGGTCGCGAGCGAGGTCCAGGATCCGCGACCCCGTCTGCAGTCCTCCAGCGTCATGACCACTCCCTATGCGCCTCCGAGCGTCACTGCGACGTCCTCGGCCGCTGTTCGGTTCCCGTCGCCCGAGGAGAAGCGGGGGGTCTCAGCGTAGGTCCGAGGCGAAGAGGATGCAGATCACCGCCGAGCGGACTTCGGCCGGCTACCGGCTTTACACCGCCCGCGACGCCGAACTGCTGGCCTTTATCCGCCGTCCCCGTGGCAGCGGCTGCCTGTAAAACGTGGTGCGGCAAGGCGGGCCATCGGGGTGTTCGAGGGTCAAGGGGGCGTCAATTCCCTGTGGTTCGAGTGGTGTTGCACCGGAAAGCGTTGACATGGTCATGCATGCCGCAGCAGAGTGGCGGCGTCCTTCAGCACGTCCTGCACGATGTTCGGTTCGGCCGGGCTCCGCCCGCCCTGATGGCGCGGACGTGTACGAGGCATGCTCCCGACCCCACTGCGCGACGCACCGATGCCGGACGTGCCCCTTCTTCGAAAGGGAACGGATCATGTCCCTGGCATCCCTGCTCCACCGCCTGGCGAGACCCGGCCTGGTGACCGCGGCCCTCGCGGCCGGCGTGCTGGCCCTGTCGACGACCACCGCCACCGCCGCGCCCGCCCTCACCCAGATCAGCACCGACCCCTACACCAACACCACCAGCCAGCACGCCACCGAGGTCGAGCCGGACACCTTCTCCTACGGCTCCACGATCGTCTCCGCCTTCCAGGTCGGCCGGTTCAACGACGGCGGCTCCTCCAACATCGGCTTCTCCACCTCCACCGACGGCGGCACCACCTGGACCAAGGGCTTCCTGCCCGGCATCACCACCCAGGCGGGCGGCACCTTCCAGCGGGTCAGCGACCCCTCAGTGGCCTACGACGCCAAACACAACACCTGGCTGATCTCCACCATCCCCATCACCTCGTCCGTCACCGTCCCCGAGGTCTTCACCAGCCGCTCCACCGACGGCGGACTGACCTGGAGCAACCCCGTCATCACCGCGACCGGCTCCAGTCTCGACAAGAACTGGATCGTCTGCGACAACACCGCCACGAGCGCCTTCTACGGCAACTGTTACACCGAGTACGACAACAACGGCGACGGCGACCGTCTGAAGATGACCACGTCGAGCGACGGCGGTCTCACCTGGGGTGCTTCGAAGAACACCGGCAACAACGCCACCGGCCTGGGCGGCCAGCCCGTCGTCCAGCCCAACGGCACGGTGATCGTCCCGGCCTCCAACGCCTCCGAGACGTCGATCCTCTCCTTCCGGTCCACCAACGGCGGCAGTACCTGGACCTCGACCACCACCATCGCCACCGTCAGCACGTTCACCGTGCACGGGGGCCTGCGCAGCGGCCCGCTGCCCTCCGCCGAGATCGACGCCGCCGGCAAGGCGTACGTGGTCTGGCAGGACTGCCGCTTCCGTGCGAGCGGGGGCTCCTGCACCTCCAACGACATCGTGATGTCCACGACCACCAACGGCACCACCTGGTCGGCAGTGACCCGCATCCCGATCGACGCCACGACCAGCACCGTCGACCACTTCATCCCCGGCCTCGCCGTCGACCCGGCCACCTCGGGCACCACCGCCCACCTGGCGCTGGCGTACTACTACCACCCGGTCGCCAACTGCACCGCCGCCACCTGCCAGCTGGACGTCGGATACGTCTCCTCGACCAACGGCGGCAGCACCTGGACGCCGCCGACCCAGCTGGCCGGCCCGATGACCCACTCCTGGCTGGCGGGCACCACGCAGGGCACCATGGTCGGCGACTACATCTCCACGTCCTTCTCCGGCGGAACGGCCCACCCCGTCTTCGCCGTCGCCTCGGCCCCCAGCGGGTCGGTCTTCAACGAGGCGATGTACACACCGACTTCGGGCCTCACCGCAGCGGCAGGCACCGCCACCGCCACGACCGCCACCGCACGTGACAACGCCTTCTCGGCCCGTCTGGCCGCGATCGCCTACGCGCAGTGGCTGGCCAACGGCGGCACCGGGGGCGGCGAGGACAGCCCCTGACCGACAGACCATGAACGCAACAGCCGCCCCGGCACGTCTTGCCGGGGCGGCTGTTGCGTCTCAGGTTCAGCGGATACCTGAGTCGAAGGAGATGGTGACCGTGGTGAACCGTCCGCTCCTGACGGTGACGGACACCGGCTGGGCGGTCGGGACGACGGCGCTGGTGGTTTCGGTGACCGTCCGTCCGCCGTCGCCGCTGGTGATGGTCAGCCGGGCGCTCAAAGGACGGTCGGGGCAGGGGCTGTGGTCGCGAGCCATCGGGCAGCCGCCGTCGACCGTGGTGCGGCCCTTGATCCCCGCACCACGCCGTCGGCGCTGGCGCAGTTCTGGCCGCTGTCGCGGGTGTAGAAGCTGTAGGTGGGGACGGTGCGGTCCCACCACGAGTAGTTGCCGGAGTTCTCCGGCCGGGCGAACACGCGGAAGGAACTGCCGTTGGTCTGGCCCCAGTGGCGGTGATCTGTTCCAGGCGTCACGCTGGATTACAGGGACGTCGTGGAAGACGCTTCCTGATGCCCTCAGCCACACAGATTTCGGGCGAGCACGGCGGAGGTCAGACCATGACCCAGCATCCGACCACCGAGATGGCTCTCAGGACGCGCTTGCACGAGGCGCACCGGCTGGCAACGGCGAGAACGGACGCGGTGCTCAACCGTGAGGCCTGGCTTCAGGCGCTGCAGCAAGCCGAGGGGCTGGAACACGGTGCCATGCGCCTGCACAGCACTGGCTTCGGCGGTGGCGCCGGAAGTGGTCCGCTGGTCGCGGCGGAGTGGCTGCAGGTGGGGCCGGCACCGATCCGCGAGACTCTGGGCGACCGCCCCGCGCCGGTGGCGGGACGCGTTTACGACGTCGCCATCGATCCGCGAGGCAGCAGCGACCAAACAATCTACGTCGCCACGGCGGGGGGCATCTGGAAGAGCCTCGACAGCGGTGCCACCTGGGCACCGAAAACCGATCGCCTGCCGTGGAACCAGATGAGCGCAGTGGCCCTCGACCCCGTCAACCCGGACATCGTGTATGCGGGCGGCATCTTCGGGACCCGCTTCCCGTCGCTATTCCGCTCGGTCGACGGCGGCGACACATGGAGCACTATCGGCGGAACCGCCATGGTTGGCACCGACGTGGTGCGCATCGTCCTCCCCTCCAAGGGGGTGGTTGTGGTGGGCACCTTCATCCATGGGGTGTACCGCTCCGCCAACGACGGTTCCACCTTCGGCAACAACGCCGGCATTTATGACAACAACGCACCCATCCTGGGCGGCATACTCTCGGACCTGCACCTCGACACCGCGACGCCGAGCACGGTGTACGCATGCATCGAGGGGTCGGGCATCTACAAGTCGACCGACGCCGGCGCCAGTTTCCCCACCAATCTGTTCGCCAACCCGGGTGCGCCGGCCGCTGGTACCTACGACACCGTGACCATGACGCAGTCGACAAAGCCCGACCACCACACCCTCTACGCGACGGCGTCGACGCAGAGTACCCAGACCTGGGTGGGGCTGTTCAAATCGACCAACGACGGCGGCAATTGGACGCTCAAGCCCGCAGCCAAGGCGGCCGCCACCGGCGGACAGTTCGGCTTCGACCAGACCATCGGCGTCGACCCGCAGGACGCCAGGCGGCTCTACCTCGGCTTCCAGGAACTGCACCTGTCCACTGACGGCGGCGACAACTTCACCCCGGCATCGGTGACCGCGGGCAAGGTCCACGTCGACCACCACGCCATCATCTTCACCCCGCAACCCCACTGGGGCGCGCCGCCCACCCGCCTGTACGTCGGCACCGACGGCGGCACCGCGGTCAGCGGCGACGGCGGGAGCACCTGGACCAACCTCAACGAGGGCGTCGCCACCCTCCTCGTCCGCTGGGGCGGCCTCGACATCGGCCGGCATTCGGCGGTGAACAACGGCTACAGCTACGCCGGCTCGCTGGACAACGGCACCGTGCAGCGCGCGCCCGGCATGCCCGGCATCGACTGGGCTCCTCGGCTCGGCGGCGACGGCGGCTGGGTGGCCGTCGACCCCTTCGTTCCACTGAATGTCTTCGCCACCGACAACGACGTCTTCTTGCGCAGCACCGACGGTGGCATGTCGTGGGCTTTCGCGGCGGGCATCACACCCGGTTTCGTCAAAGCCATTGCCGTCGATCCCGGCGACGGCAGCCGGGTTTACGTCGCCGGCGGCCCAGAGGGCGTCTATGGCCCGCAGCTGCTGCAGAGCACCGACCACGGCGCCAACTTCACCAGCATCCACACCTTCCCCGCCGCTATCCTCAGCATCGCGCCCGTGTATGGCAGCGGCGGCGAGAGCGTGTGGGTGGGATTGTCCGACGGCTCGATGTGGCGGACCGACAACGCGCTGATGGGTACGGGGTCGACGTGGAACTCGTACTCGACTGGGTTGCATGAAGGCGGCGTCTCCAGCATCGCTGTCGATCCTCTCGATCCGAGGCGCGTGATGGTAGGAGCCGGGGGCTACTCGGATATCGCGCCGCCCAACCGCAGCCGGCACGTCTACCTGACCACCGACAACGGCATGACCTGGGTCGACGCCAGCGGCACCGACGGCGGTCCGGTAGCCACCAACCTGCCCGACCTACCCGTCCACAGCGTTGCCATGGACCCGGGCTCAAGCAACGGCCTGTTCGGCATCACCAGGTCCGAAAGCCTGATCGTCGCGGTCGGGCTGTTCGGGACCGTCATGACGTCAGCCGACGGGATCACCTGGACGGCGCAGGTCTCGGACGCCTACGACGCGCTGGTCGACGTGGTCTGGACGGGCTCGCAGTTCGTTGTAGTCGGCGTGGGCGGGACCATCCTCACCTCACCGGACGGGATCACCTGGACCACACGCAAGGCGGGACCCCCCGGGGAGGCGCTGCAGGGTGTGGCCTGGTCCGGGGCGGTGTTGGTTGCCACCTCTGCGTCGGGCGGCACGGTCTACCGCTCGCCGGACGGCGTCACCTGGACGCCGGTCAACAACGCGGCCCCGCAGGCGCTGCTCGACATCACCTGGGGCCACGGCCAGTTCGTCGCGGTTGGGTATTCCGGCACCGTGGTCACCTCGCCGGACGGTCTCGCCTGGACCCCGCATGCGGCCCCGACGGCGGCCAACCTCGTCTCCGTCGTCTGGTCGGGTACGCAGTATGTGGCCACCGGCATCGGCACCATCCTGACCTCGCCGGACGGCAACACCTGGACCGCACGCGTGTCGCCGACCTCCAACGAGATCAACGACGTGGCGTGGTCGGGCGTGCGCTTCGTCGGCGCGGTCAACACCGGTGAGGTGGTCACCTCGCCGGACGGGGTCACCTGGGCGCTGCGGGCGACAGGGTCGGTCTACCGGCTCAATGCGATGCTCTGGAGGGGCTCGGAGTTCATCGCTGTCGGCGACTTCGGTACCGTGCTCACCTCCGTGGACGGGCTGGCGTGGACAGAGCACCGTATTCCCCTCGTGCCGCCGACGTTGATCTGCGGCAACGAGACCGGCGTGCTGTTCAGCACCGATGACGGTGCGACCTGGCGCGTGCTCGGCGTAGGACTGCCCACTGCGAGCTGCGTGGCGCTCGCCCTCGACTGGTCTCGCACGCCGTCGCTACTGCGCGTCGGCACGGAGGGCCGCAGCGTCTTCGAGCTCTTCGCATCAGCGGGCCCCCGGGTGGCCGTCGTCGCCAACCTCGGGTTCGCAAAGGTGGCGGTGGGCAGCTCGGCTAACCTGGTGGCCAAGGTGTTCAACGCTGGATCGACGCCGCTCAGCGTGACCGGCTTCGCGCCGGCCTCGGGCAGTCTGGCCTTCTCTCTCACCAGCAGCCCCGGCTTCCCGTTCACCCTGCAGCCTGGCAAGGAGCAGGACCTCACCGTGCACTTCCAGCCCACCGCGGCGGGGATCGCCAAAGCGATCTTCCACCTCACCAGCAGCGACCCGGGCAATCCCACTGTGTCGGTCAAGATGAGCGGTACCGGGACGTAGGAATCCGCCGCAACTGAGTGGGCGTTAAGACCGTGTCCTACGTGGTGGGGCGGACGAGGCGTTTGTAGTAGCAGCGGGCGGCGGCGAGTCCGAGAAGGGCCAGGTAGTTCCAGGTAGTTGCGGGGATGGCGCTCGCTGGATTCGATGCCCTTGCGGGCGATGCGCACTCCGATCCGCTTGCCGCGCAGCCATTTCCCCAGATCGGCTCGGTCGTACGCCTTGTCGGCGTGAAGGCGCTGGGGCTTGAAGTACCGGCCTCGATAAGGGTCGTGTCTCGTTTGGTGACCCTCGCCCATGGGCTTCAGCCCTTCGTCGTGGGTGTTACCGGCCGAGATGCCGACGAGGAGAGGCAGTCCGTTCGCGTCCGACAGAACGTGCATCTTGAAACCCGGCTTGCCCCGGTGCACGGGGCTCGGACCTGTGTGCTCGCCCCTTTTCTCGCCCTGCCGTGGGCGGTGTCGAGGACAATGCGGGTGACGTCGACGAGGCCGGCGTCGTCGAGGCGGTGCAGCACGGCTTCGTGCAGTCGGCCCCAGTCACCAGCTCTCGACCAGATCAGGAACCGGCGGTGAGCAGTCGACTTCGATATCCCGAAGCAGGACAGCAGTTGGCGCCAGGCGCAGCCCCTGACCAGGACGTAGATGATGGCCGCGGAGCGTATCATCAGGCGTGTCCTGAGTCCCGCCACCCGGCGGCCGCACTCTCGACGGCGGGATCAGCGGCTTCGCGGTCTCCCACAGCCCGTCCGGACCAGTCCAAACTCCACGTACCCCGCCCCATGTACGGCCCAACGTCCGCCTCACCACGTGGACACGGTCTAAGTCGGGCGTTGCCAGCCATAGATAGATGACATGATTTAAAATAAATTAACCTATCTCTAGGTTAGGTTCCCGCACGATGCCCGGCCCGGAAATCCGACAGGCCGGGCATCGTCACTCTGTGTAGCGTGCACTCGAGAGGCGAGATGTTTCAAGGCACCATTCCGAGCCCCATGCGCGCCATCGTCCGAGAAACAGCGTCCAGTTGGCCGCGGGGGTCGGTCCACGTCCCGTGTTGCGGCAACTTCACCATCGAACGATCACTGGCCGGCCTGGGCTTCACCCTCCACTCCTCTGACGTGTCGATCTACACCAGCGCGGTCGGCCGTTGGCTCACTCGGCAGCCGGTCGGCATCCAACCGCGTGAGGAAAGCCGAGACGAACTCGGCTGGCTCGCCGACTCCTTGGACGATGGAGTTGGGACCGTTGCCACGCTTATGCTCGGCACCCGGTTCCTCGCCAGCGTTGGCCGCGACGGGCTCTGGCACGAACGCGTGGTGCGCTCCTACCGGGAGCAGTGGAAGGCCAAGCACGCGGAGACGGTCGAGCGGCTGTCCGGGGCGGGCATCGAACTCGCCTCGTACGAGGTGGAGGACGTGCGCTCCTGGCTTCAGAAGGTTCCGCGTGACGCCCCGGTGTGCTCCTTCCCTCCTTTCTACGGCGGTGGCTACGAGAAGCTGTACGAGCCGTTGGAGGCTCACTTCACCTGGGACGCGCCCCAGTACGAGCCGCTGTCGGACGCTGACGTGGTCGATGTGCTCGGCGCGATCACGGACCGCCCGTACTGGCTGACGGCCTCCAACCACGATGTGCCCGAACTGCACCCGTACTTGCGTGGCGTGATCAAGGCGACGCCGCGTGCGGCTCCCTTCTACGTGTACGCCAGTGAGGCCCGGACTCGGATCGTCGCCCCGCGCCAGCCGATCGAGCCGGTGAAGGTTCCTCGACTGCGTGAGGGGGACGAACTGGCGGGCCCGCTCACGCTGTCGCTGCTGAAGCCGGGCCAGTTCAACGCGCTCCGCTCCCGGTACCTCAACCCGAAGATCGCGCCCGGCTCGGCGAACCTGGCCGTCGCGGTCCGGGACGGAGGCGGTCGGCTGCTCGGTGTGTTCGCCATGGCGCCCAGCACGTTCACGCCGGATGAGGCGTACGTGCTCTCGGACTTCGCGGTCGCGCCGACCGACTACCCGCGGCTGTCGAAGCTCATCGTCCTCGCGGCCATGAGTGCCGAGGCGCAGTTGCTGTGCCAGCGGGCGTTCTCACGGCGTATCCGGCGGGTGGCGACCACGGCGTTCAGCAACAACCCGGTGTCGATGAAGTACCGCGGGCTGCTGCGGCTGAACAAGCGCAGCCCGTCGAACGAGGACGGCTGGAAGTTCCAGCTCCAGTACCAGGGGGCCATGGGCCAGCACACGCTGGCCGAGGCCCTTCAGATATGGGCGAAGCGGTGGGGCGCCCCGACGACGAAGACGGGAGTCTGACCATGGAGGACACCACGCGCCTCGCCCCGCCGCAGATGGTGCAGGGCGACCCGCGCACACTGACGCTCCTCGACGTCAACGCGCGTTTCCTGCCGCACGAGCAGTTCCGACAGCTCGTGACGAACATCGAGCGCGACGGCTGCCTGACCTCAACACCGCTGGTGTGGAACGACGTTGAGTCCGGGCGGTTGGTCGTGCTGTCCGGCAACCACCGGACGCTCGCGGCGATCGAGGCCGGCCTGTCGTCGATCTGGTGGATGCAGATCGACGAGCCACTGCCCCGCCAACGGCAGATCGCGCTCCAGCTCTCCCACAACGCGATAGCGGGGCAGGACGATCCGGCGATCCTCAAGGAGCTGTACGACGAGCTGGAGTCGGTGGAGTGGCGGCAGTACACCGGCCTGGACGACAAGACCCTGGACCTGCTGGAGAAGGTGGACGTCGCCTCCCTCGGCGAGGCGAACCTCGACTTCGCCAGCGTGCAGTTCATGTTCCTGCCCGGTGAACTGGAGCGCGCGGAGGCCGCGTTCGACGCGGCCCGGTCGATGGCTACGGCGGACCAGCGGTGGGTGGCCGGGCTGGAGCAGTACGAGCCGGTGCTCGACGCGTTGGAGACCTCGCGGGCCGCGTACAAGATCGGCAACAGCGCGACGGCGCTGGGCGTGATCCTCGCGGTGTTCGAGCGGCATGTGGGTGAGTTGGCGGAGGGCTGGTTCGACGCGGCCTCCGGGGAGGCGAGCCGGGCGGGCACGGCGCCGCTGGAGACGGTGTTCGGGGTGCGTGCTGTGCCGGTGGAGACGGCGGCGGCCGCACGAGTAGCGATCGACCGGATGGTTCAGGACGGCACGGTGCCGGCTGGCGAGCCGTGGCGGGTATTGGAAGTCCTGGCTGCCCGGAGCTAGATGGGCTGACCCGCGAGGTTGGGGACGCGACTGGCGGGTGATTGGCCCTTGAGCGCGGTGTGTCCGCGATGGTGGTTGTAGGTGTGCAGCCAGAGAGGGTAGGCATCGCGTCGTTCGGATTCGGACCGGTAGGACTTGGCGTAGGCCCACTCGTCGAGGAGGGTGCGGTTGAACCGTTCAACCTTGCCGTTGGTCTGGGGGCGGTAGGGGCGGGTCCGCTTGTGTGAAATCCCTTGTTCGGCAAGTGAGTTGCGCCAGAGGTGGGACCTGTAGCAGGAGCCGTTGTCGGTCAGGACTCGGCGGACGGTGATTCCGGCAGTGGTGAAGAAGGTGTGGGCCCGCTGCCAGAATCCGACGGCGGTTTCCTTCTTCTCGTCGACCAGGATCTCGCTATAGGCGAGCCGGGAGTGGTCGTCGATGGCGTTGTGCAGGAAGCTCATGCCCGCCTTTGCGCGGTTCTTGCGGCCCGCCTGTCGGCCGAGGACCTTGTGACCGCCGCCGTCGGGGATGTTGCCGAGCTTTTTGACGTCGACGTGCACGAGGTCGCCCGGGGCCGCATGTTCGTAGCGGCGGATCACCCGGCCGGTGGCTCGGTCCAGGTGGGCCAGGCGGGCGAGACCGTAGCGCGTCAGGACGCGGTGGACGGTGGCCGGGTTCAGTCCGAGGAGGTAGGCAATGCGGGCAGGGCCCCAGCGGCGCAGGATGCGGACCTTGATGATCCGACGCTCGGTACGGGTGGGGGTCCGGCGTGGGCTGCGGTGAGGCCGTGAGGAGCGGTCGGCCATACCGGCCTCGCCGAGCTCGCGGTAGCGGGTGGCCCACCGCTGGGCCGTGGTGGGCGAGACCTGGAAGCGTTCGGCGGCCCGCCGCAGCGGCCAGCCGTCCTCGACGACGCAGCGGGCCAGACGCAGGCGGCCGGTCTCGGTCAGGGGTGCATTGCGGTGGACCATGCGGGGACTTTCTGGCTCTGAAGATGACGATGGCCGGGTGCACGGGGTCGATCCCGTGCACCCGGCCGTGGTGCTGGCTGTGAGTCAGCGGCCTGCGGTGAGCTCCGGCTTGCCGGTAGCGCGGCTCGTCTCGCCCCGGCAGCAGCGGCCACGATGGCGTTCGCGCCCGCGTCCTGTGGGGGTGCTTTGGCGTCGCGGTTGTGGGTGACGGCACACGCGTGGGCGCGCGACGCACGCCGGAGTTGGATTGCCGCGTCAGGTCACGCGATCCGGGGGGCCTCGGCCAGCCGAGCCCGCAGGTCAGCAGTGCCCACGGCGGCGAGGAAGGCGGGACGGTCGAACTCGGCACGCCAGCTTTCCGAGAGCGGGCCGAGATTCACGGTGTCGAAGCCGAACCGATCGTAGAGTTCCGTGACGAACGCAGCCGCCTCGGGGAAGTCGCTGGCGGTCGCGAGTGCTCGCCGTCCCGGAGCGCCGCTGGGGCGGCCTTCGGTAGTGATGTCGGCCGCAGCGATGTGGTTGAAGCCCTTGGCGACTTCGGCGCCTTCGAGGTGCTGCTGCACCAGCCCGGACGTGGTCATCTCGCCCGTGTCCAGGGCAGGGATGTGGCCGTCGCGGGGTGGGTAGTAGTTGATAGCGTCGATGACGATCTTGCCTCGGAGCGGTGCAACGGGCAGGTCTCGGTATGCCGCCATCGGGATGCCTGCCATGACGATGTCCGCGTCCAGCGCGGCCTGGACGACGGTCGCTGCGCGCGCCGTAGGCCCCAGCTCGGCGATCAGGTCCGCCAGTGACTCGGGCCCGCGCGCGTTGCTGAGGATGACGTCGTAGCCGAGCGACACGGCCTTCCTGGCGACCTGGCCGGCGACACTGCCCGCGCCGATGAAGCCGATCGTCGTCACGACGCGCTGCCGGTCCGCGGGCGGACGGTGAGCACCAGCTTGCCGGTGGCACCGCCCGACTCGGCCAGCGCGTGGGCCTTGGCGGCCTCGGTGAGCGGGAAGGTGGCGGCGACGTGCGGGCGCAGCCGCCCGCCCTCGGCGAGAGCGGCGAGGCCCGCCATGCCGGACCGGTCGTGCTCGACGACCAGGTTCCTGGCCTGCACCCCCAACTCGGCGGCGCGTGCGGTCACTTCGTCGAACTCGACGGGCAGGCTGGAGACCAGGATGCCGCCGGGCTTGAGGGTCTCCAAGGAGCGCAGCCGGTCGGTGCCGCCGACCACGTCCAGGACCACGTCGATGTCCTGGGTCTTCTTGACGACGTCGGCGGTGCGGTAGTCGATGACCTCGTCGGCCCCCAGGCCGCGCACCAGGTCGCACTTGTCGCCGGACGCCGTGCCGATCACGTACGCACCGCGCGCCTTGGCGACCTGCACCGCGATGTGCCCGATCCCGCCGGCCGCGCCGAGCACCAGCACCCGCTGCCCCGGCCGCAGATCGGCGGTGTCGACCAGCGTCTGCCAGGCGACCAGGCCTGCCATCGGCAGCGCGGCGGCCTCGGCGTGGCTCAGCTCCGCGGGCTTGGGCGCGAAGGCACGGACGGGCCCAGTGACGTACTCGGCATAGGCTCCGGCGCCGTCCGGGTACGGCAGCATGCCGAACACCTCATCGCCCACCTCGAAGAGCGAGACGCCCAGGCCGACCGCCTTGACGACACCGGACACGTCCCAGCCGAGCGTGAAGGGCGGCTGGCCCAGGAACAGGCCGAGCCTGCGGTGCTGGCCGTCGGTGGGGTTGATTCCGGCGGCGTGTACGGCGACGAGGACCTGTCCGACGCCGGGCTCCGGGCGCTCGCGCTCGACCGGGTGGAGTACCTCCGGGTCTCCGAGCGTGTTCTGGCTGATGACCTGCATGGTGTGCGTTTTCATGGTTCCAGGCTGCGGCAGGTGCCCTGACCTCGCCAATGGCAAGATGGTCATAAACCCATAGAATCGTGCCATGGTCGCGCTCGAACCTCTCGCCACCCCCGGTGCGCCGCCGCACCGGGTCGTCGTCCTCGCGCTCGACGGCGTGTACCTCTTTGACCTGGGCATCCCCGAACGGGTCTTCGGCGGGGTCCACTACGCCGGGGTTGCGGGGGCGTACGAGGTGATCGGCTGCGCCGCGACCGAGGACCGTACGGTCACGACCAGCACCGGCCTCGCCCTCACCCTCGACCATGGGCCCGAGGCGCTGGAGAGCGCCGACACCGTCATCCTCCCGCCCTACGACCTGAGCCACTTCACGGTCGACCTGCCCGAGCCGGTCCGCTCGGCGCTCGCCCGCATCCGCCCGGGGGCCCGCATTGTCTCCCTGTGCACCGGCGCCTTCACCCTGGCCGCCGCCGGGCTGCTCGACGGACGTCCCGCGACCACGCACTGGGCGCTCGCGGACGACTTCCGCCAGCTGTTCCCCCGCGTGGCGCTGGACCCCGACGTGCTGTTCGTCGACGACGGCGATGTGCTCACCTCGGCCGGCGTCGCCTCCGGGGTCGACGCCTGCCTGCACCTGGTGCGCCGCGATCACGGCAGCGCCGTCGCCAACCAGGTCGCCCGGCAGTGCGTGGTTCCGCCCTGGCGCGAGGGCGGCCAGGCCCAGTTCATCATCCAGCCCATGCCCACGGAGAGGGACGAAGGCACCGGCGCCACCCGCGCCTGGGCCCTGGAACGCCTTGACCAGTCGCTTGCTCTGAGAGAGCTTGCCGCGCACGCCCGGATGAGCCCGCGCACCTTCTCCCGCCGCTTCCAGGAAGAAACGGGCACCAGCCCAGGACGCTGGCTGACCCAGCAGCGGCTCAACCACGCGCGCCATCTCCTGGAAACCACCGACCTCACGGTCGACCGGGTCGCCGCAGAGGTCGGCTTCGCCACAGCGAACTCACTGCGCCAGCATCTACACGCAGCGATCGGAGTCACACCCCAGGCGTACCGCACCACGTTCCGAGGCCGCAGCGAGATGCCTGGCGAGGAGTAAGCACCTCGCCCATCAGCGACGGGATCGACCACGCACGGTTGCGGGCAATATCGCCAGCAGGCCCCCCACGCGCACAAGTCGCGCCCTGTCACCAACCTCCATGGATAGAACACCTAGGCGTGCCCTAGAGGTGTTGGTGTACCCGGTCTCGTAGCGTCGGTGCGGCTTGGTAGCCAACTGTCGCCAGGTGTGCCCCACTTACGCAGAACGGCCTGTCTCATCCTCCCGGTACGCTTGGTGTGCGAGCCGAGGGCGGAAGGGGGCAGTGACGTGAACGAAGAGGGTCGGCCGCTGCCTCCGTGGCTTGAAGATGAGACTTCTGAGATCCCTGCTGACCGCACGACGCCGGCGGACGCCTCGCGGGACGGTGGGCTGGGCGCGTCCATCCAGAGCGGAGTCGTGGCCGACGTTCTGAGCCGAGCGTATGCGGCCGCCGCGCAAGAACTGCAAGGTCAGCAGCGATGTGAGACTTCGGCAGCGTTCCGGCCGATGAACCCGTGTCCTGCCTTTGTTTATCGGCACGAAGACCGAAGCGTGTCCGTGCGGGCACGGGAAACGGTGCGGGCGGCGTCCCTGTTCGACCTCTACCAAGACCTGTCCCGACGGCGAAGCCGCCCTTCGATTGGCCGCTTCGGTATCGGGGTCAAGACGGTGCTGAGTGCCCGAGAGGCCGTCGATAGGGATAACGGACTGATCATGGCGGTGGCCGGATCCGGGAAGTCCGCCGTGATGAAGAGCTTTGTGGCGGGGCTGTGGAGCCTGCTGCGAGGCGAGACGGTCTTGCTGCCGATGAACGACTTCGACTGCCTGAGCAACAACATGGATTTCCTGCGCACCGAAGAGCCCCGCTCGGGGAGCGAGGGCGTGTCCTGGCAGCGCACCGTCTACCGCCTCGGCCGGGCCATCGGGCTCACGCGTCGCGAGGCGCGCAACATCAAGAGCCTGTTGCTCGCATTGATCGGGCTACGAGGTGTGGCCATCCGTGAGCACCGGGACAGACTCGCCCAACTCGGTTCCAGGGGGCTGGTGTACCTCCGTACAGCCCTGACGAGCGCGAGCACGCGGAATGCGCCACCGCGTGATGCCGTCGTGCGGATGCTCGGGAAGACCGGGTCTCGAAGCCTGCCGCCTATGTACCGCACAGCGTGACCTTTGTTTGACTCTGAGGTCGCGCCCGGTCCGCGGCCTGGAGAAGACAGCGCATGTACATGCAGGTTGTGAGACTGCTGCCGGACGATGCGGCAGAGTGGGTGGGCTTCGCGCTCCTTCTGTTCATGTTCACCCTGTTCGTGACCGTGGTGATCGCACTGTTCCGTGCGGACAGGAAGGACGTCGTGGACGTCATCGAGGCGGCGGCGAACTGGCTGCCATGGAGGCCGAGGAAGCGGAATCGTCGATAACGGGTGAGGTTCCGACGCCCCGTCGCCCAAGGTCGGCGCGGGGCGCGGGCCCACCGCCAGCCAGACTCAAGCCCGGCGCAGTGCGACGACGTTGTCGGGCAGCGATGTCGGAGCGGTCTTGGCGTGCTCCTGGACGACTGCGGGTGCCTCGCGTTGACCGGAGATGATCTCCTCCATCAGGTCGGAGGCCCAGCCGCCAGTGAGGGCGGTGAACAGGTCGGGCGTAGGTCGTTGTTCCAAGCCCCGTTCGGTCATAACGGCGAGGAGACGGGGTCGCTCGGGTTCCAGGTCGGCCCACCCGGGCTCCTGGACTCGCCAGGTGACTCCTGTGTTGGGATCGCGACGCGCGGAGAGCTGCTTGAAGAGGCCCGTGGCACGGTGCTCCTCGATGAGTCCGAGGTGCTTGCCGTGCGTGATGATCGCTGCGAGCGACATCTTCCAACGCTCCTTCAGCGGCATCAAGGACGTGAGTGTGACGGCACCGGGCCACTCCTCGCGCAGCATGTCAGCGGGTAGCAGGAACTCGTTGGCGAAGCGGTTGGCGGCATCTTCGTCCACCTCGCCCGTGGCTCCGCGGTGCAGGATCAGGTGGCCGGCTTCGTGGGCGATCGACCAACGTGTGCGCTCCCAGGAGTTCACCGGCCGAGCGACGATCAGGGGTTGCTCATGAAAATCCCCACCCCATACGGAGAAGGCGTCGTGCCTGGCATCCGGCATGTCGACGTCGGCGACGGCGACGGGTACGCCCGCGCGTTCCAGCGTGTGGATCACGTGGGGGATCGGCTCGGATTCGGCAAGGTCGAGCGCATGACGGGTGAGTCGGGCCGCCTCCTCGGGACTGATGTCCTGCCGGAGTGCCATAGGCAACCGGAGAGGCGGCTGCGTAGCGTGTTCGCCGAGGGCGCCCACCAGCTCGACGATCATCTCCGCCAGGGTGGTGAGAGCGTCGATCTGCGCCACCTTGATCGATTTCTTGCTGCGGAACAGTAGAGAGCCGCGGTGGATGGGGAGCCCTGGAGGCTGGGAGAAGAACTCGGCCGGAAATTTCAAGCGGGTCGCGAGAGACCTGAGCTTGAGGCGAGGCATGTCCGTGGACGTCGAGCGTTCCAGCGCGGTCCACGCAGAGGGAGACATGTCGAGCATCTGCGCGAGGGGCTTGATCGGGCTGTGGCGGATCGTCCGCGCCTGCCGGACGCGATATCCGTAGACGGCGATCGTCTCAGCCACAGCACCCATCTCCATTGTCTGTCCGTGTGGGGCTACGCCTGAGGCGGTGTATCCCCTGTTCCATCGGCTTCCCGAGGACGACGTCGGCTGACCAGGTTGCCGAAGTCGTCGCTCACCGCGCTGGCGGCGGTCGCAACGTTAGCGTCCTTCAGGCTGGCGAGAAGAGGCACCTCCGTGGAAGCACAGACCGTCATCGGGGAGCGGTTCAGTTCCTCCAGGTCGTCCACGATGACGGCCCTGAAGTCAGCCATGAGGTCGCTCGGATCGATGTGCCAGACGAGGACCGGGACCAGGCCGGGGTCAAGGCCGTCGCCGTCGGCGTCGAAGATCGGGGGCTGATGGATGTCGGGAGGCCGGTACGCAGCCGCATTGAGAAGGGACGGTTCCTTGGTCTTACGGACACGTATCTCTTGGCCGGTGAGCTTCTCCCGGAGACACACTGAGCGGTTCGGCTTCTCCACGAGAGTGAAATTGCCGGACACGAAGACAGGGTTGTCGGCGGCGAGCAGGACGAGATCACGCATCTCCATGGCCACCACCGAACCCTCCACCTTCTTGGGAGTCGGTCGCTTCTTCCGCTCGCTCTTCATAGCGACAGCGAGGCTCAGTTCGCAGTACTCGCGCATCCGTGCCAGGTCCACCGCATTGCGCTCCACGAACGCATCGAGCCACGACTGTGGGTTCATGGATGAAATTTTCGCGATGAACCCACACCTCGTCAACCCTGTTGTGTAGAAGTCCAGTTGGTGCAGAGCCCGACGGTCCTCGGCTGACGTGAGTTGCCACAGGTCAAAAGGGTGCGGCCCTCGACGGTGGGCTTTCTAAAGAATCTTGTGAGCCTTCTGAGAGCTGTGAGGCGGGGCTATACGCCCCTGTCTCGGACGAGGCTGCGTTCTTCCTCGTGCATGATGGGCTGCGCGGCGCGGGGGAGAAGGAAGGTCCCGGTGAGTGGCCGGAGCGCCGTTGATCCCTGGGAGCGGCGGAGCGGTGAGTCCCCTCAGGCGTTCGAGGCGTTCGCCGTGTACCGCGACCTCGGGCCGGCGCGCAGTGTCACGAAGGTGGCACGGGAGTTGGATAAATCCCGTGCGCTCGTGGGCCGTTGGTCGCGGCAGTTCGCATGGGTGGTGCGGACGACGGCGTACGACCGGGAACAGGACCGACTGTTCCTCGCGGAGCAGGCGCAGGCGCGGCGTGAAATCGCCCGCAGGCACGCGAAGTTGGCGCAGGCCGTGCAGAGCAAGGCGGTGGCGCGGCTTCAGACGCTGGACCCTCGGGAGCTGACGCCATCGGAGCTGCTGCGCTACATCCAGGTCGCGGCGGAGATCGAACGCCGAGCCGTGGGCGAGGCACCCGAGGCCGGGACGGGCGAGGAGCGGGACCAGGGCGCGGACGTGAAGGCGTTGACGGACGAGGAGCGTCAGGCCCGGATGCTCCAGCTCCGTAGGGAGTTGGAGCGTCGGTTGTCGGAGGGCGCCCAGTGAGCCGGGGTCGGGCCAAGCGCCGGATGGTCGAGGACTTCGCGGACCCGTCGCTGATGACCGACGATCAACTCTGGTATGAGGTCGCCGAGTTGATCCGGGCCGACGAGCTGTCGGCGCGGCGGTGGGCGTGCGAGGTGGTCGGCTGTGACGGGCTCCCTCATGAGGGGTGGCAGCATCACCACGCCCGTGCCGCGCAGCGTCAGCCGCTGTGGCTGTGGACGGTGTGGCTGCTGCTCACCGGCCGTGGCTGGGGCAAGTCCCGTACGGCCGCGGAGGCCGTGCGCGAGTGGGCGAAAACGCCGGGGTCGCAGATCGCGGTGATCGCGAGAAACGCCACGCTCGTGCGGGACATCTGCTTCGAGTCCCCGAAGTCGGGCCTGCTGTCGGTGTTCCCGCCGGAGGAGGTCGCGAAGTACAACTCGTCGCTCGGAGACACGGTCCTCAAGCTGACGAACGGCACGTTGATCCGTGGCTTCGGCGCGGAGACGCCGGACAACTTGCGAGGCTGGGCGTTCGACAAGGCGTGGTGCGACGAGTACGCGGCATGGTCGCGGCATACCGCGCAAGAGGTCTACGACATGCTGTGGTTCTGCCTGCGCGAGGCCGACACGCCGCAGGTCGTCATCTCCACGACCCCGAAGCCGCTCCCGCATGTGAAGCGGCTCGTCGAGCGCGGCCGTACCCAGGAGAAAGCCCACCAGGAGGGCGGCGTGCCGCCGCGGGTGGTGCTGACCCGCGGGCACATGCGGGAGAACGACGCCAACCTGTCGGCGGCGGCTCGCGAGGAGTTGGAGGAGGAGTACGCCGGCACCCGGTTGGGGCGCCAGGAGCTGTCCGGCGAGCTGCTGGAGGACGTGGAGGGCGCGCTGTGGAAGGGATGGATGCTGGAGGTCGAGGGCTTTCGCCCTCGGCCCGAGCATCTGCCCGACCTTCAGCGGGTGGTCGTCGCGGTCGACCCGGCCACGAAGTCCCACGAGAACGCGGACATGACGGCGTTTACGGTGGCGGGACGCGGGTTCCCGGTGGAATCGATGTACGGGGACGAGCGACCCCGTGGGTATCTGCTCCACGCGGAGCAGGACCGGTACACGCCGACGCAGGCGATGAAGCGGGCCGCGACGCTTTATCACGAGCACCGTGCCGACTGCGTGGTCATCGAGGCGAACAACGGCGGTGACTACCTGCCCGCGCTGCTGGAACAGGTTGACCCCACCGTGAACTGGCGGATCGTTCATGCAACACGAGGGAAGCGGGCTCGGGCGGCTCCGGCGGCGCAGTTGTACGAGCAGGTGCGGGTCCATCACGTGGGGGCGGCACGGGTGTTCGCGGAGCTGGAGGAGCAGATGACGACGTTCGTCGGGCAGGGGGAGACGGAGGACTCGCCGGACCTGCTCGACAGCGCGGTGTGGGCGCTCTGGGATCTGTTCCTGGATCCGGCGATGCCGCCGCCACGTTCAGCGAATGACCAGAGACTGGGTGGTCGTAGGTAGCCGCGCGGGCTCTTGCGCCTCTTTCACGTCATGTCATCAAGCTTGGCCTCGCAGGCTGCCTTAATCGTGCCCAGGTCGTCGAGCAGTGCCTTGTGTGCTACCTCTGTCGGCGGAGTTGCATCGATGGCGGAAACTACCTTTTCCTGAAGCTCGTTGAGTGCTGCCAGGGGGAGTACGAATGTACCGTACCGATGAAAACCCGTGTCGACCCTGTTTCGGAGTACTCGGTGTAGGTCGTCCCAGGTTCGGCGAGCGGTTGCTCGCCTGGCTGACTGCTCCTTTATGTCGCTGGCTTCACGTAGCTCTTCCAAATCGCGAAACAGGCGTTGCGTGTCAGCGTGAATTCGAGTGCACAGCTTGCGGACGCGACTGTAGATTCTGAGCGATGACACTGTTACACCGACGAACAGTGTCAGACTGATGCTGAGGGCCGGGCCGTCCAGTCCCTTCTCTGTGGCGGTATTTGCAAGGAACCCGATGAGCCCGATCATCCCAAACCAGTTGAAGGCGACGCGCAGTGCGGTCGCGCGTGCAATGCGTAGGCGCAGAAGCTCAAGTGGGAATTCTTCGGGTTCGTGGGATGGGTTGAACAGGGTATAGAGGAGCCAGGCGGCAATGAGTGGGAGGCCCCAGGCTCCGTGGCCTTCTCGCGCTGCAATGGGCACTTGAAAGACCATCATCATGAAGACGACGATTGGGTAAGCGAAACCGGATATCGCGCTTCGGCGTCGCTTAGCTTTGTGGCTGCGGGATTCCCAGAACGGGTCTAGTAGTTTCTGTGCGGTGGTCGCCAGTGCCACGCCCACCCCTAGAGCGAGCCAACCCCAGACGTTGGTTCCGTGAGCGAGGGCAATGTTGAAGCAAATGAAACTGGGCAGTGCCAGCGCAAAACCCAGTTGGGTGCGTTGCCGGTTCGGCACGCGCTCTACTGTGGCGTTAATCCGACTCTGAAGCTGACTAAACCAGACAGGCCGTATGGGCATTCCGCTCCTGAACTTTGACTTGAGGGGGCGGGACGTTACCTCCTCATGACGCTTCACGGTGCGGTGTTGGTTGCGGCCTTGTGGGATGTCAGAAGGAAGAGGCTAAAGTTGTCGCTGGGCGCGGGCGACTGCCTGGAGGGCAAGTGGGCCTGCGCCAATTCCTGATTGATGCCTGGTCGTGGCTGAACTACAAGCCGGTGATGGCCGATGCCGGATGTCCGGGAAGCAGAGCCTTCCCGGAGCTGGCCAGGACATGGGTTCCGCCGCAAGAGCTACGGCGACTGGCCGCCTACAAGGTGCTCGCGTCGTACGACAACAACCAGGCCGGGCAGCTCGCTGCGGCCGGTGGCGACGCGGGCGCGCTGGAGCGCCGGGAACTCGGCGACGCGGCCAACCTCGTGGACACCGCGCTCGGTTACCTTCTCGGTTCGGAGCAGAAGGTCGCGGTCGAGGGCGCCGAGCACGCCGACGATGAGACGCCGACGCCGGGCGCGGCAGAGGCGGCCGCGGTGCAGGAGCGGTTGCGGACGTGGGCGGACAAAGAGCTGCTGACGTTCCGGGTGCAGCAGGCGGAGCGGGCGGCGGTCCTTCTCGGGGACTCCGTCATGGTGTTGGCGTGGAACCCGGAGAAGCGGCGGCCGACGCTACGCGTCTACGATCCGGGGTTCTTCTTCCCTCAGTGGGACGACGAGGACGAGGATTTCCCCGTCCGCGTACATCTGGCGTGGGAGCTGCCGGCGGACGATGAGGCCGGGTTGAAGGCCAGGGTGCGTCGCGTCACGTACGAGCTGGGCCCTGTCTCCGAGGACGCTGAGGAGTCCGACGGAGGCGGGGCGCGGCAGTATCCGTGGGACCCGGGCCGGAATTCCAACGTGACGTGCTATCTCACGGACGCGGAGTGGCTGCTCGACGACCTGAAGAACGGCGAGACGCTCGACAGGCTCCCGATGGGCAAGGCGTCGTACCGAGTGCGGTCGGACGGCACGGAGTTGAACCGGCTGGACCTGATGATCGACTTCGTGCCGGTGGTGCACTTCGCGAACACGATCCCGGACGGCGGGGAGCACTGGGGGCGTTCGGTGCTTGCGCGGGTGTTGCAGGCGCTGGACGAATTGGCGGCGACGGACTCGGACAGCTCGGCGGCGTCTGCGACGACGGGTACGCCGATCATCGGGCTGGCGGGTGCGCGGTTGCCGGTGGACCGGGCGACGGGCCAGCCCAAGGAGCTTGCGGTGAAGGCCGGTGCGGTGTGGCAGCTCGGCGAGACCGGGCGGATGGATGCGCTGGATACCTCCCCGCAGCTGGCCGAACTGCGGGCGAGGGTGGATCACCTGCTGGAGCGGATCGCGTCCAACTCCCGTGTGACAGCGGCCGGTTTGGGGACGCTGGATGCTACCGAGGTGCCGTCGGGGTATGCGCTGAAGCTGGCGTTGGGGCCGCTGGACGCGCTGATCGGGATGATGCGGCTGGCCCGTGAGCACAAGTACCGGTTGCTGTTCAAGATGGTGCAGCGGCTGTACCAGGCGGGGCGGGCGGAGGGCTGGACGGTGGGGGAGTCGTTGCCGACGCGGTTGGCGTGGGCGCCGCATACGCCGACAGATCGGGCCGCAGTGCTGGAGGAGGTCGTTTCGGCGTTCGGTGCGGGGGTGCTGTCGTTGGAGACCGCGGTGGCGATGCTCGTGGAGGCCGGGTACCCGATCAAGGACGCTTCGCAGGAGGTCGCACGGATCAGGGCGAAGGCGGAGCAGGAGGCCGCGCTGCGGATCGCCGAGAACACGGCCGAGGGGAGGCGCAGCGCGGACGCAGACAATGACCAGCAAGAAGAGGGAAGTTCATCCGGGTTTGTGGCGGCCTGAGATGGGCGCCGATCGGTCAGGCCCAGGGCGTTAGCGGTTGCCCTAATCCTTTAACGGACGTCGTCGTCGTTAAAGGATTAGGGCGACCATGACGCTTAAGCTCTGCGGGCTAGCCCGCACATCGCCTATCCTCGGTACCGGGTACCCGGTAAGTCATAAGAGTCAGTTGCGCCGCCACGCGGCTGACCGTTACGGGGCCGACCGCCAGCGGCCCAACTACGTTCCCCGGCCATGGTTTACCCGCGTCCAGTTCGCAGTGGAGCCCTGCTCCATGAACGGCGCAGGGCTCCACTGGGGAACGGTCCACCAGCGGCTGGCGACCACGGCGGCTACAACGCCGTGGTCGTCAGCTGAACAGCACGTCCACCACCTTGGCGATCACCGCTGAGATCAGAGATCCCAAGGTGATCAGGGCCAGTTCGCGCCGTCCGAGCTTGTCGACCAGTCCCCGTAAGTGCCGTCGCATCGGCCACCTCCACTTGATCCTCCCGGATCCCGTATCCGGGAGCGGGCTGCGGTGGAAGGTGAGCGTGCCGTGGCACATGGTCAGATTACGCGTAGAGCGGCTAGTGGGTGGCCTGTTCGGGAATCGCGCCTGACGGATCGTCCTGTCTCTGGCGCCGACAGGCTGGCTACACTGATCGTCAGCGCGGGGGCGCGCTCTGGAGGAGATGTATGGTCCGGCCCCTGCCGCCCCGCCGCCGTCCTGTCGGGTTCCGTGATGACGGGCGGCCGATCTACCCGGTTCTCGGTGCCTCGTCGGAAGACGAGAGCAACGATCAGCTCGACGACGCGGCCGAGCCCGGCCAGGAGCAGCAAGTCACCGTCACCCAGGACCGGTTGGGAAAGATGCTCACCCGGGAGAAGGCGCAGGGTGAACGGGCAGCGGTCAAGCGGCTGTTGGCCACGCTCGGGTTCGACTCCCCGAAGGCGCTTAGCGAGTTCGTGACCGAGCAGCGGGAGGCCGAGCAGGCCGCGCTGTCGGAAGTCGAGCGCCGTGAACAGGCTGCCCAGGAGCGGGAGTTGCAGGCCGCGCGTCGTGAGGAACTGGCCGCCGAGCGGGAGCGGGCGGCTCTTCGTCGAGGTGCTCTAGTGGCGCTCGGCGCGGAGGGCGACGATCTGGCGGACGCGGAGCGGCTGCTGGCCGTGGGCGATGAGGACGCGGACGAGGCGCAGGTCCAGTCGGCGGCCGAGGCCCTGCGCGCACGCCGCCCCGAACTGTTCGGCGAGATCCGTACCCCGGTGCCGGCGGCTCCCGCGGGTGCACCGGCCGGGCGCGGCCCGACCCGTACGACGACGGTGTCGAAGCCAGGCTCGGCCGGGCTGGAGATGGCCAAGCGCCGGGGCCTGATAGCCGAGTTCAGCGACACCGCCGCCCGCTAACGTCCGGGCGCCGATCACTTGGGGACCACGCCCCCTTCGACTTCGTGGACGACATCGCCTTGGTGGGCGGTGTGCGGATTCTGACCGCAACGTCCATGGAGACACGCACATGTCCATCCAGCCCGTTTCGAAGTCCGAGTACACGACCGCCAACCGCGAGTGGCTGGCGTCCCTGCACGGCACCGACTCCGTCGACACGATCACCCTCGACCTGACGCTGTTCTGCGAGGGCACCCACTTCGTGTGCGGCGACGGCTGTGACCCGTACGGCCGGGTCCTGTCGGGTGTGCCGGTCGGCCGGGTCGCGGAGTCCGGCCTGTACGGGCCGTACGACCCGGACGCCCAGTGCGGTCGTCAGATCCTGCGCGGGTTCGTGATCGCGGAGGCGCCGTTCGCGCCGGGGCAGACCCGGGTGCCGGCCGCTCTGCTGTGGCACGGCGCGGTGAAGGCGTCGAAGGTTCCGGGCGGTATCGACGTGTCCCAGCTGACGTGGCACCCGCGGGCCGCGCAGATCCGCTTCGTGTGAGCGGGGGCCTGTTGTGACGATTCAGGACCTGCTCAAGGACGTCTCGACGATGGACCTGACGGCGTTCGCCCGCGCGATCCCGTCTCCGAAGGACTTCCTGCTCACCCAGACGATCTTCCCGACCGTGGAGATGCGGGAGGTGAAGTGGCGTACGCGAGACTCCGGCCGGTACGTGAATGCGGCGAAGTATCGGGCGTTCAACGCGTCGGTGCCGTTCGCGACCCGTGAGGCGTGGCAGACCTCCCGCGAGGGCGCGCTGCCCGCGCTGGGTCAGAAGCTCGTGGTGTCCGAGCAGGAGCAGATCCTGCTGGAGGCATCCCACGGTTCGGATCAGGACCGGCTGATCGACTTGCTCTACGACGACGTGGAGCGGCATGTGGAGGCCATCCGCTCCCGCCTGGAGCTGGCCGCCGGCGATGTCCTCGCGGACGGCAAGTTCGAGCTGGTGCAGGAGAACGGGCTGACGCTGGAGGTCGACTGGAACGTCCCCGCCGAGAACATGCCGGTCGCCGCCCGCCCGTGGTCGGACCCCGCCTCCGACCCGATCGCGGACGAGCTGCGGTGGATCCAGCACCTCGACGACATCGGGGCTCCGGAACCGGAGATGGTGGTCAGCAGCCGGAAGGCGTTCTCGTTCCTGGCGGCCAACAACGCCTACCGGGCCGCGTATTACGGGTCGGTGAGCCCGTCGGCGACACCGACGGCGACGCTGACGCCGCAGCAGATCAACGTGGTGCGCGGCAACTACTCGCTGCCGCCGATCCAGTTCTACAAGGCGCAAGTGCGGGTGGACGGCAAGCCCCGCAAGGTACTGCCCGAGGACCTGTGGATCCTGGTGCCGCCGGAGCGGGAGAAGTGGGCGCAGACCCTGTACGGGGTGACGGCCGAGGCCCTGGTGCTGTCGCGCGGCTCGAACCCGGAGATCGTCCGGGAGGACGCGCCCGGCCTGATCATCACCCGCGGGGTGCAGGACGACCCCGTGCAGATCTGGACCAAGGGCGCCGCGGTCGGCATGCCGGTCATGCACACCCCGGACGCGCACATCGTGGCGAAGGTGCTGTGATGCGTGACCGTAGGCGGCTGAAGGCCGCTGTCTACGTCAAGGACCCCACGACGTATGAGGAGTTGATCCTGCTGCCGGGCGACAACCCCGAGCCGGAGCTCGCCGACCTCGTCACGAACCCCGACGCCTGGGACGCGCCACCGCCCTCGGACGATAGCGAGTCCGATCCGCCAACCGGTGCTGACCCGAGCCCAGTTGAGGGCGCCAGCGGCTCGGCGGAGGATCCCGGGCCGACCAGTGGGGCGGGCAAGAAGGCGCCCGTACGTCGGTCCCGCTCGGCGTCCGGGTAGTACGCTCACGGCGCGGTGCGGAGCCGGCTCACCCCCGTACGGCTCCGTACCGCGCTTCACCTTGAGGAAGTGCACCTTTGAACGAGTTCCAGCGGTCGTGGCTACTCGCGCAGGTCGGCCCGGACACCGACCCGGCCGACCTGGAACGCCGCTACTTTCGACTGCGCTCGGCGCGCGCTGTCGCCCTCGAAGTGCTGGGGGAGCGGCGCGCCCGGCTCCTGGCCGATCCGTTGAAGGTCACCGTCGACGGCGTAGTGACCATGGACTTGCAGGAGAACCTGCGTGGCATCGAGCGGCAGATCGAGCAGGTCCGTCAAACCGCGGCCCCGGATGAACCGAACGACGAAGGCGAAGCGGTAGAGCCGGTGATGACGGTCGCGTGGCTCACCCCCACGCGTCGCTTTCGGTAGGCGGCTGCGGGGCCAAGACAAGGGCAGGAGGACGGGCGGATCGCTGAACGTCCCACTCGATGTGACGCTCAGCGATAGCTAGCCACATCACTTCACAGAACGACCGGTTGGGGTGCTGCGCTCTACGACACCTGGCCACTCTGCTCAGTGATAGTTGGCCGCTCGGACCTTGGGACGGCAGATCCTCTGGCGCCTCGCCCGCACGTCCACCACGCTGAGAGCATGGATTGGGGCTCAGTGCTGTCGACTGCCGTCGGCGCCGCGATCGGAATCACGGCCACCGTCATCGCGGATCGCAACCGTTGGCATCGAGAGCTGTCCAGTCGGGCACTGGATGTCCGAAGGGAGACCTATACATCGTTCATGACAGCCATGAACGATGCTGGCGAGGCCATCCGTTCCGTGAGCCTTGGCGACCAACCGAGTGAGGCGGCGCGAGACTCCGTGACTCGGGAGGCGTTCAGGTCATCGGGCGTTCACGCCGCGTTGGAGCGTTTGCGCCTGGTGGCACCGCCCAATGTCGAAACTGCCGCCGATGAGGTTTTCCGGTCCATGCGTCGCCTGCGCGATCACTACGCAGACGGCAAGGAACCCGCCGATATCGAGGCACACGCCGTTCGCATGAAGCTTGAGGAGGACTTCAAAGTCCTGCGCGGCTTGATGCGCACAGACCTGGCGACGGAAAACGACTGATCACATGACAGCTGGTCGCGGGAGCGTGGCCATCTACCGCTGAGCATGGCCACCTGTTGCTGAATGGCAGACTCGATGTGACTGCCAGGGATAGTTGGCCACGGGCGAAGGCGCGACCGCTGGTAACTGAGCTGCACTCAAAGAGAGTTGGCCATTTCGCTCAGAGATAGGTGGCCACCACGGTCTCGGTTTCGGCGCCGAAGCTTGTGTCTCGGTCGGCCTCGGTGATCTCCCTGATGGTCGTCGTCTTCGCTGCCCGCCGACGGGCCGTTACTTGCGACCGTGGCGGGAGCGCCAGGGCCGTGCGGGGGAATCAGAACTTCGACACGTAACCAAGATCAAATAGAAACGTTCTCGTGAGCGGCATCCCTTTCGGCGCCGAACTCGGAGAACGGAGCAACGTGATGTACAGGGCAAAGCTTGGAGCGGCCGTATTGCTGGCCAGCGTCGCGATCTTGTGCAGTGGCGGCGCGGCCACAGCGGATCCCTGGCCGATCGACCCCCCCGTCAAGCGGCGTCGGCGAGAACTTTGTGGTGCCCGGAGGCTCTCTCGTTAACGTGAACGTCCCCTGCGCTGCACCGTGGAACGACCAGACGTACAACCCATGCAACAACGTGGAACCGGTCACGGGCTGACCTCGCTGCCTCGCGGTCAGTGATCAGAGCCTCCATCTGGAACCCGGATGGAGGCTCTGTGCTGTCGCTCACCGGTTGAGGTTCGACGGCACGCGCTCGGTTGGACGGCGCGAGACGGGGGGCGTGTGGCCACCTATCTCTGACAGTGACTTCCCCATTGGGAAGCCACTTTGCTCAGCCGTAGTTGGCCACGCGGACCATAGAATCCGAGGGGTCGCCGTTCGGCTCGGGTTCAAGCGTGCACGCTCGGGGAGCGCGGATCGCTAGCCGGATGATTCGCTCAACAGGGCCCGGGCCTTGCGTTCCACGAGTACGGGTACGAATTCGCGGACCGGTCGGCTCTCGAAGGATGCATGAGCTGTGGCGACCGCGGCCTCGACCTCGGCCGGGCTGCGTGTCGCGCTGAATGCCTCCGTCAGGCGCTCCACGACCCCACGGACTGCCTCGGACTCGCGTTCCTTGTCTGCCATCGCCCCACCTGTCTGGAGAGGTGTGTTCAGCCTCCGCCGAGATTCTCACGCGGTCCAACCGCACTGCGGTGATCATTGCATTCGGCTCGCGGCACGTCGTCTGGAACAGGCCACGCCTGGTGCGCCTGGAGGGCGAGGCTGACCAGGGTCATGAGCAGATGGACGTCCGTAGTGACGTCTAGGTGCACCGTCACCCACTGCGAACCGGGCACCAGCTGAACGGCCGTCGCGGCCCTGAGGTGGTCTTCGAACCGCCTGATGGCCCGGGCCGTGAGGTACAGGTCAACGCGGCCGTCGGAGTGGAAGTGGGCGATCTCGCCGTGCACCGTGCGGAGGGCTCGGCCAACGCCGCAGCTCGGCTCCGCCTCGGCCAGATCGGGCCAGGTCGCCAGTTGCGCGAGGGCGCTCGCTGCCAACGTCATGCGCCCATCATGACCAGCTCACCCTCCAGCCACCAGAAGGTGAGGAATCTGTAACTGATCCGCAGCGACTGAAGGGCCTGATACCAACGCGATGTGCGCGGCTGGCCAACTAACGCTGACAGTGGCCAGCTATCGGTGACGGTCACACTCGACTGGGTAGGAGCATGTGCTTGAATCGAACACATGAACGAGTTGCCGCCTGATCTGCCCCGCCTCCGGGCGATCTTGGCGTATCTCGATCAGCAACTCGCACAGCAGGAGACGATAGGCACCTATCTGCGGCTCCAGCGGCGAGACGTAGAGCGTGCGATCGCACGTGCCGATCGCGCGGCCATCCCTCGGCCACCCCTCGTAGTGCCCAAGAGGCCGCGGTCCGTGACCCGCGCGGAGACCGGCGGTCACCCGTCCACCGGATACGTTCTCGAACGCCGGGACCGCCACGACGCCACCAAAGGGGCAGTGATCCACGTTGCCGACTGCGACCGGACTCCCCGCGACGTGCGCCCTGTTGAGCCGGGCCTGGCTCGGAAGGTCCTGACGAAGGACCGTCCGCACTTCGACGCCTGTGAGTTCTGCCGTCCGGACACGGAACTGGGTATCGATCTGGATTGAGCCGGACCGGCCACCGCGGACGAGGCGGCCGAGTTGGCGAGGGGGCGACGTAGCTGACGCCTGCACATAGTTACTGGTAGGCCGCACGCGGGCTACTCCGGCTTGTCCATCGTCTTGAACTGCTCGCGACTCTGTTCCAAGGGGCGGCGCAGCTCCTCTTCCGAGATTTCGTTGCGGGTTCCTCCGCCCCACTCGGTCACGTATGTGCCCATGCCTCCGGGGATGTCGTCGATTCGAGTCACGATCAGGCAGTCCCCGGCCCACTCTCCGAACTCGGGGCCCAGGCGCTCGCCTTCTCGCTCGGCGCGTCCGGAGGCCAGTCTCTTGCCGTCCTCGTCGTAGATGACGGTCTCCTCTTCGGAGGCGGCCGTGCGGACGCAGCTGTCGGGTGTCGAGCCAGGAACGGTCTGTTCCTCGTCCTGCACCCCTACCGTGTAGGCGGTGAACGGGCTGCGGTCGATCCACGGCGCCCAGACCCAAAGCACGACGCCGACTGTGACGGCCGCTATGCCAGCGGCAGTGGCCCACATCGGTATGCGTCGCCGGCCCTTCTCCGGGGTCTTTGCGAGCGACACCGGCGCTGGTTCCGTTACAGCTTTCCCACCCTCAGCCATGCAGTGGATCATGCCAGCTTGGGCTCTGCTCAAGGTGGTTGACCCTGCAATCCCCGCCTCGGGAGAGGCGGGCAAGCGCCAGAGACGGCTGGATAGGGTCGTGCTACACCGAGCTGGAGAGGCAGTTGCATGGCCAACGAGATTGTGATCGCGCAGACGACCATCGACGACGAGGACCAGGCAAAGGCGCTGGCGCGGGGTGCGGTTGAGAGTAAGTTGGCAGCGGGCGTTCACATCGACGCGCCGATCACCGCCGTCTACTGGTGGAACAACGCGGTCGAGACGGCGCGGGAGTGGCGTATCTCGTACATGACGACGACAGACCGTCTCCCGCAGTTGGAGGCATGGCTCTCCGAGAAGCATCCGTACGACGTCCCTCAGTGGATCACGCTGCCTGTGACCGGCGGGTCCGAGGCGTATCTGTCGTGGGTTCTTGAGGAGACGACGCGGGACTGAGGAACGACGTACCGCGCGACGGCGGTCGTGTTCTGAGCTTGCCGTGTGCCGAACGAGGGGATCGCTTCAGGACGCGAACTGCCGCAAGTGGTGGGCGAGTTCCTGCTCGGTGTCGGGGAGCCATGCGGCGATTTTCGCGGCGCGTTCCTTGCCCATCGTGTTGGGCTTGGCCTGTGACGCGGCCGTGAACTGGCGCGATACGTATACGCCTTGCTCGACGTCGCCTCCGCGCAGCAGGGCCGAGGCGAGATCGCCGAGGACGACGACGCCGCCGTCCGGTAGTTCGTCCCCGAGGCGACCGACCGCCGTGTCGGCCGTGGCGGAGAGTTCGGATCGCCTCAACTGCCCGTACACGGAAAGAGCCAACGAATCCATCCGGTACGGCGTCACGAAGCGGACCCACGCCTGCTCGCTGGTGTGATCCGCGAAGTCGTATGCGAAGCGTGCTCGGTCAAGCGCACGAAGCGCCCCTGCCTCGTCGCCGACCGCGGCGGCTTCCTCCGCGTGCCTTCCGAGAACCCAGGCCGCGGCCGTGGCGTTGCCGTGGCCACGCACATCTTGGGAGGCCTGGGACAGGAGTTCCAGCTTCCTCTTCGATGTCGGAGCCCCGTAGCTGGCGTAGGTGAGGGCCAAGGCCCTGAGGGGAGGATGCCCGGCCTTCGCCGCGCACTCGATCGTGACGTCGTAGTAGGAACCGGCCTTGGTGTACTCGCCCAGGTCCCAGGCCACCCAGCCGGCAAGGGCGGCGGTCTCCCCGGCTGCGACGGTGAGAGCCCGTTCGTGCTCGCCGGCGTGAGGCAGGGCCGCGGTGATCGCGTCAAGGTGCGACTCAACCGTGCCTTGCAGGCGGCGGGCACTGAGGTTGAGCTCCTGGACGTGCAGGTCGGCAGCACGGTTGACGAGCGCGACCGCGGCGGGCGTGTCGATGACCGAGCCCTTGCTGAGGGCGAAGGCGAGGCGTCCCCAGGGCTCGGCAGCCGCGCTTACGCCGACGGCGGCACTGCCCAGCAGCGTGCGGCGCTTCACGTCGTCCTGATCCTCCTCGTCACGGACGTTTCCCATCCTCCGTCGGGCGCGGGCGGCTTTGGCCTCCCGCAGTAGCTCTTCGAAGGGGACGCCGGAAGCCACCGCGATGTGGGCGAGGGTGTGGTTCGTAGGGATGTTCTCGAACTTCTCGTAGCGGCTGATCTCGCGGCGGGTCAGGGTTTCCCGGCCGGAGGCAGCGTTGATCGCGTCTGCCTGCTGCTCTTTCGTCCGGCCTGCGTCCTTGCGGAGCCGGATCAGCAGTTCGGCGAACGGATCCGTCATGAGTGTGACCTCTGTTGTGGGCGGATTTCAATCATGGCCTCAATTCCCCCCGGAGTTTCCCCCCTTGACAGATTTTTCCCCCTCTGGATTCCCCTGGCAGACGGCTTCGTAGCGCGGTGCGATGGGCCCATGACCACGTTCCTTAAGTCGGATGACCGAGGCCAGCCGGTGCTGCTCTGGAACGAGATCAAGTTAGGCGGCCATCTCCTGCCGAATCCGGTCCAGGGCATGGCCCGCGACTTCCCTGATCTCCGGCAGCTGGTACTGCGCCGCGCGCACGATGCGTTGCAACTGGTGGGGAAGTCGCTGGCGGACTGCTTCGTCGACGGCGGTGTGCAGGGACTGCGCGGCGCTGCCTGGGTCGTCGGCGGCCAGCCGTACCTGGGCCACGGTGATGAGCTCGATCACGCGCCACTGCGGGGCGACGGTAGTTGTCGGTACAGGACTGCCCTGCTCGATCAGCTGTATGGCGATGTCGGTCCTGTCGGTGGCCATCAGCCCTCGCAGGCGGATCTCGTGCAGGGCGTAGGGGTTGAACAACGAGGTGTGGTCGGTCTCGTCGAGGAGTCGGTTCGTCTCCCGCATCGCCTCGTCGAACAGGGGCTGGTTCCGGAGGGCGCCGGCCGCACGAGCGAGCAGCGGAAGTGCGGCTGCTTTCGCCTCGTTGTCCGGTGCGATGGCAGCCGCGTGCTGCAGACGGTCGACGGCGGCTCCGTGGAGGCGGGCCTTACGCAGTTCGTTGCCGTGCATGCGCAACACGTAGGAGGTGAAGGGCGGTTCGCCGAAGTAGCGGGCGATGTCGATGCTCTTCGCGGTCCAGTGCGCGGCGGTGCTCAGCCGTTCCTCCGGCAGGACGTTGCCCAGGGCGACGCCGAGGCCGACACGGGCTCGGGCCAGGAGGTGCAGGACATCCCGTTCCGCGTGTCCGTCCTCCATGCGGGCTTCCAGCCGGGCGATCAGAGGCCACAACTCGGCGACGGCTTCGGAGGCATGTCCGGACTGGCGGGCGATCTCGGCGAGGCGGACCGTGGACTCGCCGAACTGGAGCATGGCGCGGTGGTCGGTGTCGGCTGGATCGGTGACGCCGACGATGTGCGGGGGAAGACACAGGGCCTCGGCGATGTGCCGGCGGGAGCCGATGTCTTCAAGGCTCCGTTTGCCGAGTTCGAGGAGCGAGATGTACGTCTTGTCGTAGCCGAGGAGCCGTCCGAGTTCGGACTGGTTCATGCCGTGCACGGAACGGTGGAAGCGCAGGATGGCTCCGAGATCGCGAGACGCGAGGACTGCCTCGGCCTGCGGAGTCGCCCAGTGCCACACGGTGTGTTGCGAGCGCCGCAGGACCATCGAACTGTCCATGTTCCGTCACATCCGTGCGTACCAGGCGGCGATGGACTGCTTGTATCCGTCCGGCATCGTCAGGCCGGGCACTTCGTCAGCGGTGAACATGCCGAGCTGCTTGTGCTCGTGACTCACCACGGGGGTCTTGTCCGGGGTATGGACGACGCAGCCGTAGGTGACGATCACGACTCGCCGGTCCGGCATGGCCACGGGCAGGGGCTGGTAGATCCACACATCCAGGAGAGGACCGGCCTTGACCGCCCAGCCGGTCTCCTCCTCGATCTCTCTCTCCACTGTGAACTCTGGTGTGGCATCGGAGAGTTCGAGTCGTCCTCCGGGCAGTTCCCACTCCTCGCGTTCGTTCTTCAGCAGCAGTACGCGTCGCTGACCGTCCACGGCGACGCCCTTGACGGAGACGGGCCAGGTGGGGGGCGTGTACGCCATCTCTCTCCTCGGATTGCACGTACGGCCGGGGGCGATCGGAACGTAGCACGTGGCCTGTGGCGCGAGTTGGGCGTGGGTGAAATGCCCGAGTCGACAATCTGTCGCTTTACCGCCGGTCCGGCGGCGCCGAACAGTGGGACCAATCCGCCGCAGCCAAGGAGATCCGTGATGCGCCGAGTTCAGCAGCCGTACACCGATGTCTTCATGCGCAACCGTGTCGACCTGGCCGCGCCTGGGGCCGAGAAGAAGATCGCGGGGCTGCTGCGGGACACGGGCCTGGTCACTGTCGACGGTCTCGATTCGCGCGCTGCCGTGCTCGCCTTCGCGACTCGGACCATGAATTTGGTGCCGCACCGCGACAGCGACTCGGACGGGCTCACCACCATCCGCGACACCGGCCGTCATGCGCATCGGACGGGATTCGCCGGGCTCGGCAACGGCCCGCTTGATCCGCACACCGAACGCTCCGGCACCCCCAATCCGCCCCGCCTGATGCTCCTCGTGTGCGGACAAGCTGCCGCCACGGGTGGGGAATGCCTGCTCACCGACGGACAGGCCATGCACTCCGACCTCTTCGCCGGCGAACAGGAGGCGGGGGCTGCGCTGGCACAAGCGCGCACCGCCTTCTTCGGGGCCGGAGACGGCCATGCCACGCAGGTGTTCACCGTCCACGGCGATCGGCGGGTGTCCGTGCGCCTGCGGTTCGACAAGCTGGCGCGCTGGAACCCGATAGTTCAGCCCTACCTCCCGCAACTGCGAGCTGCAGCCGGACGCCATCAGGTCTGCCTCGCCCTGGCACCCGGCCAGGGATACCTGCTCGACAACGAACGCTGGCTTCACGCGCGACGCGCCTTCACCGGAGATCGGCTCTTCTGGCGCGCCCTTGGACAGCCCCTGTTTCCCATGCGCCGAGGGTTCGCGCCGGCCCCCGCCTCGGGCCGTACACCCATGCTTTCGGAGGCGGGGTGATGACGGAGCGAGCCCAGCCGCTCGCTGCCGGAGCGATGACATCCCGTACGCCCGTCGCCGCTGCCATCGAGACCTGGGATCAAGCGGGCGAGGGTGGCTTCAAGGTCGACTTCCATCCGGCTGAACGCCGGATTGGGCAGATGAGACGGATCACCAGGGATCAACTGCGCAGCTGGGACCTGGTGATGCTGACCGACGACGCCACGCTCGTCGTCTCCGAGTTGGTCACCAACGCCGTCAAGCACGGCGAGGGACAACCGGTCCGGCTCAAGGTGCTGCACTCCGCCTACGAACTGCGCATCGAAGTGACCGACGGAACCTCTACTCCGGCCCGACTGCGTTCTGCGGGCATGGCCGACGAGAACGGCCGCGGCCTGCTACTTGTCGCCGCCGTCGCGAAGGAGTGGGGGGTCAGCACCGACGGCACCATGACGTGGTGCTCTCTCGCGATCCCCGGCGGGAGGTCGTGATGGTCGCAGTGTCGGCTGATGTCGCCGTACGGCTGCTGGGCCCGCGAACCTCCAACGATCACGAGACGTTGGGCGTGGTCCTCTTCGGCCTGCGCCGCTCGCTCGCCGGCGAGGCGATCGGCGAGCAGCTGTACGAGGACCTTGAGGCCGTACTCGGCGAGCACGCCCACCCTGACCTGCATCTGGTCGCGGCCATCGCCGCGCGCTTCCGGGAGGCGACCACCACGTTCGTGGAGATCGTTCCCTACCTCGTGCAGCCGTACCCGGTCGACGAGGTTCGGCGCCTCATCTACCTGAGCGCCAATCACCCCCACCCCGGTGACGCACCGGGCCATCTCCGGCGGTTCGCCCTGGCCATCCTCGCGCTTCTCGACCTGATGGGAGATACCGCCTCATGACGCGCGCCACGTCGAGGGAGCTCAACTCCCTGACCAGCACGCACGCCCCGACCAGTTGCCTCGTGCCGTACATCACCGCACGCCAAGGCGAACAGCCCGACTCGCTGTCGAACCTAGGACTGCGGCCCGGCGGCAAGGGTCTGTTCTACCTGAACGAAGGACCGGGCGATCGGGACGAGCGGGGCGTGCTCTGGGCACGCTGCTCCCAGTCCCGCCACGGCAACGACGTCGTTGGGACACCGCGGTGGCGGGACGTGCACCCTTCGCGACAGCGGGAGTGCATGGAAGGGCTGCGGTGCCAGGTTTGCGTGCAGCAGCCCAGCCACACCCAGCTCGGCTACCTGTTCCTGGCCGCGCAGCACGAGGCCGGCTCCACGGATGGCTGGGAAGGGTGCCTCACGGCTCAGCCGCCTCTGTGTCTGGAACACGCGAAGGCCGCCGTCGAGCAGTGCGGACACCTCGTGCGGGCCGGAACCGTCGCGCTCCGGGCCAGGGTGCCGCGGCTGCACGGAGTGATCGGGGCGCTCTACCGCGCCGGTGCCGACGGACGCCCCGAGCCCGTCGAGTTCGACGGCAAGTTGGCACAAACCCCGCTGCCGTACAGGCATCGGCAGTTGACCCCGTGGTTCCTGGCCTCGCAACTCGTGCGCGAGCTACGAGGCGTCACCGTCGTCGATCTGGACGACCTGGTTTCTGCCGCTTAGAAGAAGCGGCTCCGAAAACGCTGACCAGAGGAGAGGCATGCATAAAGACACTGACTTCACGAATCCGCCCCGTCGTCGTACGGGGGCACTCGCCATCATCCGGGACGAGGCCGGGGCGGTGCTCATGGTGCAGAAGGGCTACAGGGACGGAGCCTTTGGACTGCCCGGCGGTTGCGCGAACGGGGACGAGGCACCGCACCTGGCTTGCGCGCGGGAGGTGCGCGAGGAAACGGGTCTGATCATCACGCCAGGACGGTTCCTCGCGGTGGATTACGTTCCACGCAACGAGGAGACCGGGGCGACAGAGGGACTGAACCTCGTCTACGACCTCGGCACAGTGCCGAGCGACACCCAGATCGTCCTACCCGAAGCGGCCCCTGGTGAACAGCCGGAACTGATCGGGTATCGGTTCGTACTTCTCCACCAACTGGGCGAAGTGGCCGGGGCGCACACCGAGCGGCGCATTCGAGCCGCGGTCGCGGTACTGGAAGACCCGTCCCTGCACCCCGCGTATCTCGTGGAAGGCCGACCGGTCCCAGCCGACGCGTCATGAACTTCTGTCCCCTGTCCGCGAAGACCCGGGGGCCCGCCCAGGGCGGAAGACCTGCCACAGGGGACGGGCTGCCAAGACTCCATCCCGACCGTCCCCTTGAGACGGCCGGCGGCCGGAGCGATCCCCGATGAGAACCGAGCAGAAAAAGAGTGCAACGCGTGACGAGTAACAAGAAGTCCACGGTCAGAGCCGCGATGGCCCAGATCCAGCGGGACACCAAGGACAACCCCCACCCGAAGTCGACGAGCACCCAAGGGGCTCTCTCGGACCGACACGTCCGCACTCACACACCCGACAGCCTCTACGGCGACGACGACGCAACCACTACCGAGTAACCGGTAACCGGAAACCGCACCACCGCTGACCACGACGGTGCAACAGAGGGCTGACGCCGGCGCCGTCAAGTTCGTCGACGCTGCCGGCCTCGGCCAGGTCGACGCGTTGCCCGCCGCGTGGGCAGGCCCGGCTCCTGCCTCCCCGTGCACAGCAGCCCTGTTCCTATCCGCTGCCGCGCGTGGGTTCAACTCCCTTTCATCGAGCCCCACTTGGCACATTTCGTTCTCACGACCTGGAGAGTGCTTTGCTCACAGCACCGATCTTCGACAGCGTCGAAGGTGCCTACATCGCTCTGCTGCGACTCACAACCGAGCAGCCAGAGCACCGGATTGACGCACGCGGCAACGCCGCCCGTGAAGTGATCGGGGTCAGTTTCCGACTCACGGATCCCCGTCAGCGTCTCCCGTATCTGGCCGAGCGCCGGGCGAATCCGGTGTTTCAGTTCGCCGAGGCTCTGTGGTACCTCGCCGGCCGCCGGGACCTGGAGATGATCGGCTACTACTCGACGTCCATGCATGCCAGCAGCGCCGACGGCATCCGCCTCGGCGGGTCCGCCTACGGGCACACGCTGTTCAGCCCGATCCGCGGCGGCCGGTCCCAGTTCGACCAGGTTGTGAAGCTGCTGCTCAACGAGACCGACAGCAAACGCGGCTACCTGCCGGTGTTCGCGGCGAAGGAACTCGCCGACCTCGACAACCCCGACGTCGCGTGCCTGGCGGGCCTGCACCTGCTCTTGCGCGATGGGCGGCTGCACATGGTGTGCAACATGCGGGCGAACGACCTTGACTGCGGCCTGCTGTCCGACGTCTTCTCCTTCACGATGATCCACGAGTACGCCGCGATCCAACTCGGCCTGGAGCTGGGGACGTACACGCACACGATCGGGTCCGCCCACGTCAACGACAGCGACGCCGAGCGTGTTGAGCGAGTCCTGGAGGAGGCGGACTCCCGGCCGGCGCCGCCGTCCTTCCCGTTCCCGGCGATGCCGCGGAACACCGAGGGTTCCACCATCGCGGACGTCCTGCACCACGAAGACGTGCTCCGTACGAACCGCCGCCGCTACAGCGCCGAGCACATTGCGGGCCTGGACCTGGATCCGTATTGGCAGCAAGTAGTGCTGCTGTTCGAGCTGTACCGGCAGATCCAGCACGATCGGACCACGGCATTCGACCCGGATGTCCTGGCCGCGCTCGATCCCAACCTGCGCTGGCTCATGGAACGCAAGTGGCCGGTCTGCGCCGCGACTTCGGGTGGCGGTTCCCGGTGAGCGGCAGCCGGCCGATGAGCGGCACGGTGGTCGAGGGCATCGACTTCGACTGCTGGGCGGTCATCCTGTGTAAACCCGACGCCGTAGCGCGTGGTCTGGTCGACCAGATCCTCGGGATGGTCTGTGCAGCGGGTATCGCCGTCTCGGACCGTCTGGACCTGATCGCCGAGCCGTGGCAGGCGCACGTCGTCTACCGGGATCTCCTCGCCGACACCGGGCGACGGAACCTGGCCGATCTGCCGTTCCGGATCGATGCCGCGTTCGCCGGCCGGAAGGTCACCGTGGCGCTCGCGCACGGTGAACCCGGTCTCCATGCCCGGCTGCGCCAGCTCGTCGGGCACACCGATCCGACCCGGGCGCTGGCCGGGACGATCCGCGGTGACCTGGGCGACGACAGCCTCGCGGCCGCTCAGGCGGAGAACCGTCTCATACGCAACCTCGTCCAGACCAGCGACGATGCGGCCAGTGCCCGCCGGGAGTACGGGACTTGGTACGGGCCCGGGCGCCGTCTGCAGATCGCCGACTTCGACCGGTGCTCGGTGATCCTGTGCAAGCCGGATGCCATCGACCGCGACTTGGTAGACGCCATCCTTGAGCGGATCGAGGCTGCGGTCGGTACGGTCGCCAGCCGTCGCGACGTCACCGTGCAGCCGTGGCAGGCCCATGTGCACTACTGGGACCTCCTCGTCGACGCGGACCACTTCCCCGACCGGGACATCCCCGTGTGCCTGGACGACGCCTACGCCGGCAAAGCGGTAACGGTCGCTCTCGCCCACGGGGAGCCAGGCATCCACGACCGCCTGCGTCAGCTGATCGGCCACTTCGACCCACCGCGGGCGGCACCCGGGACGATCCGCGGAGACCTCGGCCACGACAGCCTGGAGCGCGCCCTCGAAGAGCAGCGCCTCGTCCACAACCTCGTGCACACCTCGGACGACGCGGACGCCGCCCGCCGCGACTTCGGCACATGGTTCGGCGCCAACCGCCGCAGCCTGCTCACTGCCCCCATCCCTGCTCAGCCACACCCACCGACCGCTGAACAGCCCGCGCTTGGAGGTCCTGATGACCATCCCCGTCGTACCGCGCCGCCGTCTGCTTCCGCTGCTGACCGTGGAGCAGATCGGTGAGTTGAAGCCCGCGCTCGCCGACGTGATCGAGTACCGCAAGTCGGGGTTGTCGCTGAACCACATCGTCGGCTGCCCGCTGGAGTGCGGCTACTGCGTGCGCCACCTGTTCGACAACTTCGGCATGAAGACGCCCAAGCGCCTGATGAGCGACGAAGCCGCCGTCGCGGCCTTGGTCGGCCACCCGTACTTCCGGCCCCACCGGACACCGATCCAAGTGTTCAACCGGGCCACGGACCCGATGCTGCCGGTCGTCAAGCCGCACCTGTTCGCCGTCTTGCGTGACCTCGACGACCGCGGCCTGACCAACCACGTCCTGGTCATCACCCGGTGGCGCGTGAGCGCCGAGGACTGCGCCGTCCTCAACTCCTACAAGAATCTGCGCCTGACCATTCTGGTGACGCACTCCGGCATCGACGACCCGGCCATCGAACCGGTCAACTCCACCTACGCCGCCGACAGCCTGCGCATGCTCTACGAGCACGCGGACCGCTACCGGACCGTCCTGTACTGGCGGCCGATCGTGCCGGGCCTCAACGACTCCGACGAGCACCTGGAGCGGGCCCGCGAACTGTCCCTGCACGCCCACGCCACCGTGTTCACGGGGCTGTTCTTCCGCGACGAGATCAAGGCCTACTACGAGGCGAACGGCCTGCCGACACCGTACGACGACACGGCCCGCCGCAAGATCATGCCGGAGCTGGCCGAGCAGCGGATCATGGAGGCGTACGCGTCCCGGAGCGAACCCGGCGGTGCCCCGTGGGGGACCTTGTTCCTCAAGACGAGCTGTGGTGTCGCCTACGCGCACGGTGAGGCCGACTACAACGGCCACTTCGGAATCGACGAGCTGTGCCGCATCTGCCCGCCCGCGCAGATCGCCTTGTGTAAAGGGGCTTGGGTCAGGCCGGACCTGGCGGAGGTCACCCGGCAGGCGCGCGCCCTCGGCGCGATCGGCGCCGTTGAGATCAACGAGCGTGCCATCGTCGTGGAGGGACTGGACGAGCCGCCCCGCTACTTCCTCCAGCACGGGTTCGGCTACCAGTGCCACGACCGCGCCAAGCCCCACCTCCACCGCCAGCACGGCCGGGCCCCCATCGGCTGGGAGGCGGAGAACGGACTCACCACACCATGAACTTCGCCTCCTGGCCCGCGCTTCTGGTCGTCGACGTCGAGGGCAACGGCACCAACCCGCCCGACCTCGTTGAGATCGCGGCCCTGCCCGTCCGCGCCGGAATCCCGGACACCACGACGGCCGGAGCATGGCTGATCCGCCCCGAACGGCCGGTCACCCCGCGCGCGGCCGACATCCACGGCCTGACCAACGACGTCCTCGCCGCCCAGCCCGTCTGGGCTCAACTCGCCGACGAGGTGGGCGAGTTCCTCGGCCAGGACTGGATCTGCGCCCACAACGCCCATGTCGACTACCGGGAGTTGCACCGGCACCTCCCCACTTGGAAGCCGGCCGGGGTCATCGACACCCTGCGCCTCGCCAAGGCGACCTACACGGACCTGCCCTCCTACACCCTCGATGCCCTGATCAAGCACGTGGCACCGGACCTGTCGCAAGCCCCGCGAGTCGGAAGGCACCGCGCGACCTACGACGCGTATGTCACCGCCCAGCTCCTGCTCGCCATGGCCGGCCACTACGAGTCCTGGGACCAGTTGATCGCCGCGGCCGTGCCGCCCTCCCTGCCCGGCGCCTCCGAACCAGAAGAGGAACCCACCCTGTGGTGACCACCCACCAGCCCATCCGCATCGGCGTGCTCGGCACCCACTCCACCGGCAAGACCACGCTCTTGAAGCGCATAGAGATGGAACTGCGCGCCGAAGGAATCACCGTGGGCCGCACCGGCCGTCTCGCAAAGCGGGCCGCGGCGGCCGGCCTGCCCAAGATGCAGCACCATACTGCCCGGTCCACCGAGTGGATCATGGTGCAGGGCATTGCCGACGAGATCGCCGCCGTGGCGCAGGGCGCCGAAGTCGTCCTTCTCGACCGTGCTGCCCATGACGCCGTCGCCTACTTCCACGCCGCGCTGGAATACCGCGGTGAGACGGCTCCCCGGACGGAACGCGAACGTCTCCTCACGCTCGCCGCCACCCAACTCCCCAAATACCACCTGCTGTTGGCGACGATCCTCGACGAGAGCGTGCCCGTCGACACCGGCCATGTCTACGACCCGCGCTACCGGCGCCTCGTCGACCATCACGTGCACGAGCTCCTGGACCGCGACGACATCCCCCACCTTCGGGTCCACAGCGACCCCGACAGCCAGGCCCACATCGTCGACGAAGCCGTGCGGAGCTGCCTGAAGGAGGCCCTCGTATGACATCCGCGCTGCCCGGGGGCACCATCACCATCGCCGGGAAATCCGTATCGCGACTGGGCTTCGGCACCATGAGCCTGACCGGCCCCGGAACGTGGGGCGAGCCCTCAGACCGTGAGACCGCGCTCAGCATCCTGCGTCAAGCCGTGAACACGTACGGCATCAGCCACATCGACACCGCCGACGCCTACGGCCCCCACACCGCCGAGCAGTTGATCCGTGACGCGCTCTACCCGTACCCAGAGCACGTGCTGATCGCCACGAAGATCGGCATGGTGCGCCCCGGACCAGGCCAGTGGATGCCCCTCGGCAGCCCCTACTACCTCCGGGCCTGTGCGGAAGCGAGCCTGCGCCGCCTGCGAGTCGAGCGGCTGGAACTGTGCTACCTGCACCGCATCGATCCCGAGGTGGCACTCGACGACCAGATCGCCGTCCTGCAGGCGCTTCAGGACGAGGGCAAGATCGGGCACATCGGCCTGTCCAAGGTCACCCCCGAGGCCATCCATCTGGTGGGCAAGGACCTGACCGTCGCCGCTGTGCAGAACGTCTTCAACACCACCGACCGCTTCGACGACGCGGTAGATGTGTGCGGCGAACTCGGCATTCCGTATGTGGCCTACCGGCCGCTCGACGCCGGTCTCCTCGCCCGTACGAACGGGCCGGCCGCACCCCTGCAATGGCTCCTCGACCACGGCAGCCACATCGCTCCCATTCCCAGCACCAGTCAGCCGAGCCACCTCGAAGAGATCGTGGCTGTTGCGATGGGCGGAGCCTGATGACAACAGCCGTAGCAAGCATGTTGGCCAGCCCAACAGCGAGGTGCGTCGAGCAGCCGTTGATACGTCGGCGAGCGCCCTACGAGAACTGGAGGCCCCCGATCGTCTGGGCCGCGGTCCTCGTACGGGTCGAACCGGAGCACCTACTGTTCAACGACATCGGCCGCGGCATGTTCGTGCTGCCTGGCGCCGCAATCGAGAACGACCGGGAAGCTGAGCGGGCGGCGAGTCACGCCATGAACGGCGTGGAGTACGGCTTGGCGATCCGTCGCCAGGTCGGCATCGACGTGACCCAGATGCGCCGCAGGAAAATCATCGTCCATCTCTTCGCGACGGAATTGCTCACACGCGCTGAAGTCGCTCCGCTTCGCCCGCTGGATCCCCGAGCAGTTCCGTCCGTGCTTCCGGTGTCGAGCTGCCTTACAGACCTGCCCGAGCGGGCTCTTGGGCGGGTGGCTCTCGGGCTGATCGCCTTTCAAACCGGGCTGTTCGTCCGGCTTGAAGGCGGAGTGCTACGAGCCTTTGAGCCTCCGGCCGCGAGCTGTTCGAGGAAACCGGCCTGACCGCTCATCCCGCCCCCGTTGTCCGACAGCTCTCCTAGCGTCGGCTGAATGGATCGGATGAACGACACGGCCGCCGCCCGGCGCGTAGAGATCACTGCGCAGGGCGGTCGGGCCGACATCGAGATCGACGGCACCTCGATCGACCCGAGCGCCATCAAGGCGTACTCCGTCAGCCACTTCGCCGGGGAACGGCCGGAGGTCCTGCTGCACGTGGCGGACCGAGGCGACACCCAGTGGTCAGGGATGGCCCGTGTCACGGTGGCTGACGTGCCTGACCCCGGTCCGGCGGCGGCTGTCTTCCTCGATGCGATCGACCCGGAGGCGCTGGAGCGAGCTGCGCTCACGCGCCCCGACCTCGGCACCGAGCCGTACTCGCTGACGAAGGCGATGCTCACCCAACTCGGGGAGTGGGCGCGTGGCCTTTGACGTAGAGGGTGCCCGACGGGTCGTCGACCGCATCCTGGACGACAAGTTGGAGGCGTGGCGGGACAGTGCGGGCCGTACGGACGACGTGTTGGACGAGGTCACGGGCCAGCTGGTGCAGCCGGTACCGGACGAGGAGTTGGTGTGGGACGGCCTCGGTGCGGTGATGCCGTACGGTCGCCCCGCAATCACGCAGCCGGTCGCGGCATCGGTCACGGTTGAGCCGCCGACCACCGAGTACCAGGCCGTGTTGCCTGTCGATGCGCCCGAGTTGCGGCGCGACGACGTAATCCGGGTTGCTGGGTCCGTCCGGCCCAAGGGGCCCCGTGACCCGCAGTTGGTGGGCCGTCGGTTCCGCGTCTCCGACGAAGCGGTGGGCACCTACAGCGTGGTGCGCATCGTCCGGGTCCAGGCGATCGACTGATGGCCACGGTGAACCCGCACCCCAACGCTCATCCGGACGCGGCCGCGTTCCGTGACCCGATCGCGCTGGCCGCCGCCCTCGCCCGGATGGGCCCGGCCACTCGCGCCCGCACCCGGACGATCACACGGCATCACGCGATGCTGCTGCGTGTTCGTATCCAGCGTAACGCCAGCGGCAGGCCGGGCCCGAACGTGATCACCGGGCACTACCGGGCCTCCTGGGACGTGCGGATGCGTATCGGGGGCGGCGAGGCCAGCGCCGAGGTGTTCTCCGACGCACCGCAGGCGCGACGGCTGGAGTACGGCTTCGTGGGCGTGGACTCGATCGGGCGGCACTACCGGCAACCGCCGTTCCCTCACGTCGAGCCCGCGTTCCGGCAGACCGAACCGGAGTTCATCCAGGCCCTCGCGGACGGGGTACTGCCGTGACCGCCCGACTACCGGTCACCCGTGCGCTGACTGTCCTCGTCGAGCAGACCACCGGACGCCCGTGCGGTGTCGGTGAACTCCCGCGCATCCAGGGCAAGTCCGGCTGGGAGCCCGCCACCGTCCCGTACACGATCCTCGACTCCCTGCCCGCAGAGTTCACGGGTCCGCCCCTGTGGGACTGGCACGCGGATGCGGCCTGGTCGTATCAGGTCACCTCCGTCGGGGAGCGGGCTGATCAGGTCGAGTGGTTGGCCGACCGGGTGCGTGCCGGCCTTGTTGGCCGCGACGACAACGGCTGGGCCTATGACCTGCGCATTCCTCAACTCAGGGTCATCGACCGTGAGTTGACCTATGACTCCGGAGGGGAGCCTTCGGTGTCGGCGGCAGGAGCTATCGTGTCCTACGTACAACGCGTCACGATCACCGTGACGCCAGCCTGAAGACTCTTCAGGTTCCTCACCGCGGAGGCCCGCGCGGACGCTAGGCCCCAGGCCAGGCGACCCCCTTTGAATTCAAGGGGCAGGGCCTCGGTACGGGACGCTGCCCCGGAAGCGGGAGCGGACCTGTGTCCCTGAAGAAGTCCACCCAGACCCGATTCCTTCGGCGCGGTATCTCCAAGATCCTCTGGGCGACGGAGATCAACGACCCGAAGTACCCCAGCCGCCGTGAGATCACGAACGCCTTCGTCCTGACCGACGCCGTCTCGGACATCGAGGGCTGGGCCCTGGAGAACGAGCCGATCGAGACCCCCGACATGGGGAGCACCTTCAACTCGTCGATCCCCGGCAACGACAAGGCCGAGAGCAGCTCGCTGACCTTCTACGAGGACCGGTTTTCCGACGCGATCGAGCAGCAGCTGCCCAAGGGGGCCGAGGGTTACGTGGTCCTGCTGCGCAAGGGTGACCTGCCCGGCTCGCGCTCGGTCGACGTGTTCCCCGTCCAGGTCGCCACACGCGCCGCGACCTACTCCACCGGCAACGAGGCCGCCAAGTTCAAGGTCGACTACACGATCACCGACGAACCGTCGCTCGACCGGCCGGTACCGCCCGCCGCTCACCCGCACCCGCTGCCGGAAGGCGACTGCGACCCCGAGCCCGCACACGACCACGGCGACGACCATGGTCACGGGCATGACCACGGTCACGGTCCGGACGGCGATGAGCGCACGGTGAGCCTGTCCAGCGTCACCACCACGAAGACCGCCGCGACGGTCCGCGAGCACGACAGCGACGAGGGCTGATCGTGACGCGCCGCACCCCGGACAACCGGCCGCCTGCCTCCGCCACGTCGGCGGAGGGGGCGTGGTCGGCCAAGATGGACCGCCTTCGCCGGCGGGCCCGTCCGCAGAAGCGACTGCGGATCTGTGATGACGAGGATCTGCGCCAGCGGTACGACGACGCCGAACAGCGGGCCCGCCGCGCCCGGTTCGTCGCCGAGGCGAACCCTGGCGACGAATCGGCCGTCCGGCAGTCGGCCGACGCCGACACCGCACGGGACGAGACCCGTCAACTCCTTGATGAGGCCTCGGAGTTCCTGATCTTCCGGGCCCTGCCTCGTCCTGTTCTGGAAGAGCTGATCTCCGAGCATCCGCCGACCGAACAGCAGGCGGAGGACGGGTCGATCTTCAACCCGGAAACCTTCCCCGCCGCCCTGGTGGCGGCTGCCTCCGTGGACGGCATGAGCCGCGAGGAAGCCGAGGAACTGCTCGACGGCTGGTCGACGCCGGACGCGAACGCGCTGTGGGACGCGGCCTGGAAGGTCCAGCAGGAGAGCCGGGTCGAGCTGGGAAAAGGCTGAGCCGCGATGCCGATCTGCGCGCCGAGCTGGAGCTGTGCGAGCAGTACCGCATCCCGCACTCGCAGTTCCTCGGTGGTGACGGCCGCTGGTCCGACCTCGACCGGGCCAAGGCGATGGCGTGGGCGCAGTGGCAGCGGTCGGTGTGCCCGGAGTGCCGCACCCGGCTGCAGGAGTGGGACCACCAGCGCGGCGGCGACCCGCACGCCTACGTCACCGACACCCTGCGCTGCCCCGGCTGCGAGCTGATCGAGCAGGAACGCGACCACGTCCCCCAGGACCGGTCCGGCTACGGCGTGAAGATCCAGCTCCTCCCGCGCGAGCAGTACGAACAGCGCCCCTGATACACCCCTGCACCCTGTAAGGAGGCCGCCCGCGGTGGCCGGGTTCACCCTCACGGTCGCGATGCGCGCCGAGGTCCGCGACCTGATCGCGGGAACCCGTGCTGCCTCCGGACAGATGCGTACGTTCGCTGACCGGACCGACGCGGCGAACCGTTCCCTGGCTCGGCTGGACGCCAACGGGGCGCGGCTCGCTACGCAGTTCGCCGCGCTGAATCGTTCCTCCCGCGCAGCCGTGGGGGAGTTGAACCGGATCACGGCCCGCGCCGGGGCCGCCCGTACGGCACTGCGCGCGGCCGGGGACGACGGCGCTCGGTCGATGTCCCGGCTCCAGCGGGCCACCGCCGGTGCCGGTCGGCGCGGCCTGTCCACCACGAACATGCTCGCCGGCGGGGCCCTTGTCCTCGGCACGGGCGAGATCATCGAGGAGGGCAACCGCTACCAGCGGCAGATGAACCTCTTCGGTGCGGTGACCGATGCGACCGCCGCACAGATGAAGCGGGCGGCCGCCGTCGCCGAGGAACTCGGCAACGACCTGACCCTGCCCACCACGACGTCGGCCGACGCCGCCGAGGGCATGGTCGAACTGAGCAGGGCGGGTTTCCGTGCGGACCAGTCGATCGACGCCGTACGCGCCTCGCTCCAGCTCGCGTCGGCGGCCGACGTCAACGCCGCCACCAGCGCCCGCTACTTGGGCGACATCATGGATCAGTACGGCCTTGGTGCTGATCAGGCGTCCAAGGCGTCTGACACGCTCGCGGCCACCGCGAACAACGCGTCCGGCTCCATCACCGACATCTACTACTCGATGCGGTACGCGGGCCCGGTCGCGAACGCGCTCGGCGTCAGCCTCCAGGACACCGCGGCCGCGGTCGGCATGCTCGGCAAGAGCGGCATCCTCGGCCAGACCGCCGGCACGAGCCTGCGCGGGATCTTCGCCAACCTGGCGGCACCGACGCCGGCCATGAAGAAGGGCCTGCGGGACCTCGGGATCGAAGCCTGGGATACCCAGGGGCGTTTCCGCGGGCTGCGCACGGTCATCGACGGCCTGTCGAAGGCCGAACACTCCATGTCCGAGCAGGACTTCACCGCCGCCGTCACCCGCGCCTTCGGCAAGCCCGCGCTCAGCGGCGCCGTCGCGCTCGCCCATCAGGGCACCGAGAGCTTCGACGCCCTGGCCGTCGCGGTCGACCAGACTGGGTCGGCCGCGTCCATCACCGCCTCGCGCGGTAAGGGACTCACCGGTGCGATGACACAGCTACGCACTCAGGCCAGGCAGACCGGCATCGCCCTGTACGAGGGGATGGCGCCCGGCCTGGAATGGGTGACCCGCCTGCTCACCCGCGGGATGTCCGGGGCCACGCCTTACCTGACCACTGCCCTTGAGTACGGCCGCGACATCGCCACCCTGTACGGCCCGGACCTGAAGGAGTCCACGAAGAACGGGATCGGGTCGCTCATCGATGAGGCCCAGCGGCTCATCGGGCCGCTCCAGGACATCGGTGAGCACGCGCTGGCCACCGGCCTCAACCTGCTGATCAACGCCGCCAGCACCCTGGGCGACGTCCTGGACAACGCCGCCGACGGCGCGGAACCCCTCCTGAGGGCCATCGCCGACCTCGGCGACGACGGAGGCACGGCGGCCGGAACGCTCGACATCATCGCCACCGTCGCGAACGTCGCGCTGGACGCCGTCTCCGGGCTCTCCCTGGTCCTCGTACCCATTGGCCACCTCGTCGGCGGACTGGTCAGCGCGTTCGGCGCGCTGCCCGCGCCGATCCAGTCCGCAGCCCTGGCGATGCTCCTGTTCCGCCGCGTCCAGCCGACCCTGACGGGCATAGCGAACACCGTCAGCGGCCCGGTCCGCTCGGGCTTCGCCTCGGCCAACGAACAGATGCGCCTCCAGCAGTCCTTGGCGGCCGCATCCGGCGTCACCCTGTCCCGGTACGGCGCCGCCTGGGCTGCCCTCCAGGCCCGGGTCGGCTTCCTCGGCACCATGACCGCCGCGTTCCGCAGCGCGAACGGGGCGGGCACCACGTTCACCGGCACGCTCAACGGCGTCGGCCGGGCCGCTGGGTCGGGACTGCGCTCGGCGCTCGGCGGTGTCACCAACGCGCTCGGCGGCCCGTTCGGCGTCGTGATGGCCGGGGTGTCGGTCGGTCTGGGGCTGTTGGCCGCCCGCCAGCAGAAGGCCGCGCAGGCTGCTGCCGAACACCAGCAGCGCATATCCACCCTCACCTCCGCGTTGCGCGAGTCCGGCGGGCAGATCGACTCCAACGTCCGCAATCAGGCGGCCCAGGCCCTGCTGGACACCAAAACCAACCAGGGCCAGTTGACCAAGGTCATGGAGCAGGCCGGCGTGCCGCTGGCCAGCCTCACCGACGCCTACCTCGGACAGGGCACGAGCCTGGACGCGCTGCAGAAGCAGCTCCTCACGACCGCGAACGCCCACCGGGAGTACCGGGACGTGGCGGGCGGCAAGTCGTCGGTCCTCGACTACACCGACGTCGGTCAGCAGTACAAGGACGCTGCCGACGCGCTCGGCAGCGTCAAGGGCGAGATGGCCGAGTCGGTGAAGAACGCGCGGGACCTGGCGGCGGCGACGAAGGGAGCCGGGGATGGCACGTCGGCGTACGACCGTCTGAAGGCGGCTGTCGGCGGCCTGGCCGACCAGACCGCCGACGCCGACACCCGCACTCGGTCTCTGAAGTCGGCTCTCGACCTGCTGTCGGGCGGACAGATCTCCCTCCAGGCCGCCGAGGCCAAGGTCAACAGCGCGGTCCTCGACCTTCAGGAGGGCAGCAAGGGCGTCAGCCGTCAGGGGGGCTACGGCGGACGCCAGCTCGTCAACGAGGACAAGACCCTCAACACCACGACGAGGAACGGCCAGCAGCTCTACACCCAGCTCACCGCCCTGTCCGACGCGGCGGCCGACGCCTCGGTGGCGACCTTCGATCTCGCTCAGCGCAACGGTGAGACACTACCGGCCGCGCTCGCGAAGGCACGCGAGCAGATGAGCCGTGCCCGTACGGAGGCGATCGCGGCCGCGCGTGGCTACGGCTTGACCAAGGCCCAGGCCGAAGGCGTTGCCGACAGCCTCGGTCTGCTGCCGTCGAAGGTGTCGCTGCTGCTCCAGACGAAGGGCATGGACAGCACGCTGGCGAACCTGATCGCCGTCCAGGCGGAGTTCCAGCGACTCCCCAACGCCAAGACGATCAAGGTGGATTCGCTCAGCGACGGTGCGCAGCAGAAGCTCCGCGATCTCGGGTTCACCGTGAAGACCGTGCCGGGCACCCGGCAGATCAGGATCACCGCGCCGACTCAGGGAGCGAAGAAGAACCTCGACACCCTCATCGAGACGCTCGGTCGGACCCCGAACAGCAAGAACATCCCGGTGTCCGCGCCGACCGCCGCCGCGATCAAGAACCTTCAGGCCGTCCAGACGAAGCTCCGCGCCACACCGGGCGCCAAGTCCGTCATCGTCCGCGCGCCAACAGCCCAGGCACGCAAGGAACTTGAAGCCCTCGGCTTCCGGGTGGAGAAGGTTCCCGGCACGAAGAACGTCAAGGTCACCGTCCCCACCTCCGGGCCGCGCAAGGCGGCGGACTCGATCCAGCGCCGCATCGACGCACTGCGCGGCAAGGAACTGACGGTCACCACCCGGCACGTCACAGTCTTCGACCAGCTCACCAAGCAGACCGGGAGCACCGCCGACGCGATCGAGAAGCAGGCCGAGAACCTGAGCAAGAACGCCAACCGGCATGCCGACGGCGCCGTGGTCGACTACTTCGCCGACGGCGGCCTCACCGGCGGTGCGCGCCGTGAACAGCACGTCGCGCAGATCGCACCGGCCGGGAGCTGGCGTGTCTGGGGTGAACCCGAGACCGGGGGCGAGGCCTATGTGCCACTCGGGACTTCGAAGCGCGAGCGCAGCAAGGCCGTCGTGGAGACCGTGGTCGACCGGTTCGGCGGGCAGGTCGAGTGGTTCGCGGACGGAGGTGTCCGCAGTGCCCGCAACCACGACTACAACCCGCTGCTCGCCAACTCCTTCAAGCAGGCCCGCAACGCGGCGGCGATCGCCGGTGTCGTGCGCTCCTTCGACATCCGCACCGGCAGCGACCAGGCCCGCACCCGCGTCGTCGACGCCCGCGCCGGCGGCCGCGTCCAGGTCGTCGTCGTACGCGAACAGCAGCCACTGATCGGCTCCATGCCGGTCACCGTCACCGACAGCGCCGCCACCCCCGAACAGATCGGCAACGAGATGATGCGCACCCTGCGCAACGCGCAGCGGGGCGGGAGAGTGTGATGACCACAGCACCCCACACCAGCAGCCGCCCCGAACTGGCCCCCTGGCAGTACGAGATCGGAGGCGTCGTCCTCGGCAAGGGCAGCTACGTACCGGTCGGGAACATCGAAGGCCTCGGCGCGCCCGCCACCCGACCCCAGGACGCCGACAACCCGAACAGCGAAGGCACCACTCCCGGCCGGGACTTCTACGGCCCGCGCACCCTGCGCTTCGAGGCCGGCATCAAGACCCCCGGCGACCCGGAGAAGGCCGCCGCCATCCTCGCCCGGCTGGAGCTGGCGCTGGACGACCCCGACGCCCGCACCAGCCCGGACGGTCGTCACATCCTGCGCGGCCGGTGGCCCGGACACGCAACTCGCCGTATGTACGGGCGACTTCGACGGATGGAAGCCACCAGCACCGCAACCGCCGTACACGGATGGATCCCACTGGACATCGAGTTCGCGGGTCTGGACGACCCACGCTGGTACGACGATGAGCTGTCGACGCTGACGCTCGACCTGGACCAGGCCGCTCGCGCCGACCATCCTGACCGCACCCTCGACGAGGCGCTGGGATCTGACGCCGGGTGTCCCGGTTCCGCAGACCCGAAGAGCCAACTGGCCGACGATCGGCCCGGCTGGATCACCAACCGCGGTGACGTGCCGTCGTACCCCAGCCTGCGCGTGCACGGCCCGGTCACCGGGCCGCGGATCTGGAACACGCGCACCCGCCGCGTCCTCGACCTCGATGTGACGCTGCGCGAGGGCGAATGGGTGGAGCTGGAGACGCGGCCCGGCACGCGCTGGGCACTGCGCAACGGCACCATCAACGTCGCCAACGACCTGAGCCCCGCATCCCGTCTCGACCTGTTCACCCTCCCGCCCGGACGGTCCGAGATCGCCTGGAGCGCGAACGACCCGTCCGCCACCGCGCGCCTCGAGGTGGCGTGGCGGTCGGCGTACACCACCCTGTGAACGGAGAGCACTCGTGACGCTGCAACCCCCGATGATGGTGCGCGGGGCCGACCACTCCGCCCGGGCCATGCGCCTGATGATCCGCGACCTCGCCCGAGGCCGGCAGGGCATCGCGGAGAGCGAGGACCTGAAGGTCCGGCCGCTTCCCACACCCGGCCCCGGTGTCCGGGTCGGTGACGGTTCGGCTCTCGTCCACGGTGCCCGCCCCTGGCAAGGGGCCTACACCCAGAGCAACATCGGCGACGCCGAGGTCGGCATCTCACCGACCGGCTCGGTCGCCCGCACCGACCTGATCGTCCTGCGGATCGAGGACCCCGAGTGGGAAGGCGAACGCGACCCCCGCACGCAGGAGATCGGCTACTTCCACGTCGTCGAGGCAGTGACCGGCGAGGCCTCCGCCGTGCCCGACGGTATGACCGGGATCGCTCTGGCCCGCGTCACCCTGCCCCGTAACACCGGGGCGATCACCGCCGACATGATCACGGACCTGCGGCAGATCGCGAACCCACGCACCGAACGCCTTCTGCGCGTCGTACACCCGACCACCACCGACAAGGTGCCAGGCAAGCACGGTCAGTGGGCGGCTTGGCCCAAGGAAGCCGCCTGGGACCTCGACATCCCCACCTGGGCGACACGGGCCACCATCGTCGTCACGCTCTCCGGACTGCGCTCCGAGGCAGGCCCCGTCTACGCCGAGCTGCGCACCCGGCTGGGGGAGCGCGCGGCCAAGGCAACGGTGGTGGACGACGACGGCACGACCACCCGCCGCTCCAGCGTCACCCTGGCCGACGACGTCGCCGTACCCCCTGCCTACCGGGGCAGCCGCCAGCGCCTGGCCGTCGAGATCAACCAGAACGACCAGTACGGCGATGGGGAGTTGGCCGTCGCGACGGGCACCACGGTCACGCTCGACGTCGCGTTCACGGAAGGGCCCGCGTGACGATGGCCGACTACCGCTACATCGCCGTACGGGCCGCGACCGGTGACGTCTTGCACTGGAACCTGCCGCTGGGCGAGGTCGAGTACGGCCCGGAGATATCCGGGCCCGGCTCGCTCAAGGCGACCGTGCCGACCACGTTCCGCCGCGCGCTGTCCGAACTGCTCGACGCCGGCGACACCGTGCTCCTGGTCGAGCGCGACGCCCGCCTCGACTGGGGCGGGCTGCTGTGGCGCGCCGAGCCGGAGGGCAGCACGCTGCCCGTCGAGGCCTCCGGGTTCGGCAGCTACCTCCACCGTCGCTTCGACCTCCACGGCAACCTCGACGGCCGCGGCCCCTACATCGAAGCCGACCCGTGCCAGGTGATCCGCGACGTGTGGGCGTACTGCCAGGCCCAGCCCGACGGCGACCTCGGCGTGGTCGTCGACGACACGAAGTCGACAGCCAAGACCGGCACGGCGAAGGACCCCTTCACCACGTCCAAGACCGACCCACGCAACCTCGGCGAGATGGTCGACGAGATGGCCGAGATCGACGACGGCCTGGAATGGTCGGAGACCGTGACCTGGCGCGGGCGGCGCGCCGAGCGACGCATCCTCCTCGGCGCGCCGCGACTCGGCCGGCGGCGGGAGGACCTGACCTTCACCACCGGCGCGAATGTCGTCGGCACCCCGCACGTCATCAAGGACGCCGACTCCTACGCTCAGTGGGCCATCGGACTCGGCGCGGGCGAGGGCAAGAAGCGCACGGTCGTCATCGACGGCGTACGCAACGGGCGTCTCCGCCTGGAGCACCGGCTGGAGACGAGCGAGAAGGACGCCGCCAAGCTGAAGCAGCGCACTCGCCGCGAACGTCTGGCACGTCAAGTCCTGCCCTCGCTAACCGAGTTGGACATCATCGACCACCCGGCCGCGCCCATCGACGCGCTCCGGATCGGAGACGACGTCCGTATCCGGCTGTTCGAGCCGCACACCGCCTACGACGGCTGGTGCCGGATCGTCGGCTGGACCGTGAAGCCCGGCGAAGGAGAGACCGCCGACCGCGTCACGCTGAAGCTGGAACGCACCAACAAGCCCGAGGACGACACGGGCGAGGAGGAGCAGTAGATGCCGGACACGATCGCTGACCTCGGCCGCCGACTGGCCCGGCTGGAGAAGAGGGTCACCACCCTCGAACGCGCTCGCCGCGCTCCCTACCCGGAGTGGCATGACCTCCCGCTGACCGGTGACACGACGGTCCCGGACGAGGAGCAGCCGCCGCAGTTCCGCGCCAATCCCTGGGACACCACGGAGCTCTGCGGCCGCATCGGCCTCGTCGGCGGGCGGGCCACCGACGACCAGCTGATCGCGCTGCTGCCCGAGGGCTACTGGCCAGAAGCTCCGCGCACGGTCGATGTCGCCTCCGACGCCGCCCGTCGCGCCCTCCAACTCGACATCACCCCCAAGGGCCTGGTCCGACTGCGGGTTCAGGGCGGCGGCAGTCTCCAGGCAACCTGGATCAGCCTGGACGGCGCCTCCTGCCGTACAGACAGGGCCGACGATGCCTCATAGAGCTCATTGCCTCGCGACTCTCCAGGGTATCGGGCTGATGGCGGGTTGGCGCGGTACCGAGCGCAGTCGGCGTCGCGGCGTAGGCGACAACGTCGCATTGCACGCGTCGAGGAAGGCGTGAAGAGCGTTGTTGTGTTCGTCGAGCATGCGGTTGAACTGCCGGTAGGTGCTGCGGCGTACCGGGCCGCCAACCCAGTCCTCTTCACCTCGAAAGGATCTGAACCATGCCTCCAGGCGCTCGTACACCACTTCGGCACGTTCAGAGGTGGCGGTCGCCTGCCTCCATACGTGGGGTGTGCCCACGACAGCCACCGCGCCAAGCGCCTGGAGCGCGTCAGCGTTGAGCTTCGCGAAGTTCTCCTTCTGCTGACAGTAGGACTGCCACTGCGCATGTCGCGTGCGTGGGTCGAGGCCGTCTTCCTCTGCATTGGCGACGTCGGACAGAAGGTCCAAGTGCTCCTTCAAAGCCGTCTGACGGGCAATTAACGCCTGAGCGCAGGAGTGGAAGGCTTCACGGCGGGCCTGTGTCATCTGACCGTCGAACTGAGCGCGATTGGCTAACCGGGCCGCAAGGACCACACCGAGCACGCCCAGCCCGGCGCCAAGGGCCGTCCCCGCCAACCCCACTACAGCAATGAGGAGTTCACTCTGCATGAGCAGATCCTGAGCGCGCGTTGCGGCGGATGCGATCCGGCTCCCCGCGCCGACCAGTGAGTATCCTGACAGCAGGGTGACCCTCCACCCGCTTCGCACTCCCGAGGGACCGGACCGCCGCAGCGGCCACGGCCGACTGCCATCCGGCGCAGGGGAGAAGGACGAAGCGCGTGGCTACACCGCTGAGCGCGGACAAGTTCCTGTCCGCGCTGAAAAGCGCCGGGCTCGGCGTCGTCGAGCACGGCACATGGCGCACCCACAACCGCAACACCCACGGCAACTGGGGCCCCGTGAACGGGGTCATGATCCACCACACCGGTCCGTACAGCTCCGAGAAGGACATGGTCGAGCTGTGCCGTACCGGCTACCAGGACCTGCCCGGACCCCTGTGCCACGGCGTGATCGACCGTTCCGGCACCGTGCACATGGTCGGCTACGGACGCTGCAACCACGCCGGTATGGGCGACACGGACGTTCTGCTCGCGGTCATCGCGGAGAAGAAGACCCTCCCGCGCGACAACGAGGCCGACACCGACGGCAACCGGCACTTCTACGGCTTCGAGTGCATCAACACCGGTAGCCAGGAGTGGCCGTCCGCGCAGCTCGACGCCATGGCGCGCGCGGCGGCGGCGGTCTGCCGCGCGCACGGGTGGGACGAACGCAGCGTCATCGGCCACAAGGAGTGGCAGCCGGGCAAGCCGGACCCCAGCGGCATCGACATGGGCGACTTCCGGGCCAGAGTGGCCCGCCACCTCAAGGGCGGAGCCAAGCCCAAGCCGACGCCCAAGCCCACTCCGAAACCGACGCCCACGCCGGTCCCGAAGCCGACCCCGAGGTACGCGGCGTACCCGGGCGCTCAGTTCTTCCGTGTGGGGCGTTCCTCACCGGTGATCGCCGCGATGGCGAAGCGCCTGATCGCAGAGGGATGCGACTCCTACGACGTGCCGCCCGGGCAGGTCTGGAACGAGGCGCACCGCCGCTCGTACGCCGCCTTCCAGATCAAACGCGGCTTCCACGGCGCCGACGCCGACGGCATCCCCGGACCTCAGACCTGGACTGCCCTGCGCGTCCCTCACCAGGCCGGCACGACCGAGCAGACCACGACCACCCCGTCCCAGGAGAACGACCCCATGCCGCAGGCCCTCGCCGACATAGCCGAGCGCACCCTCGCCACCTACGTGCAGTCGCTGCTGGGCCTGATGGCCGCGTCCAGCACGACGGACCTGGTGTCCCTGACGGCATGGCAGGCCGCGGCGGTCGCTTCGATGCCTGCCGCGCTCAGCGCCCTGAAGTCCACCGTCGGCACGGTCCTGGGTAAGCAGGGGACAGCATCGTGGCTGACGGCGAAGCGCGATCCGGCCTCGCCGGAGTACTGATCGTCCTACGGCGAGAGAAGAGGAGGACGACGTGCCCGAGGGAGAGGTGGCTCTCGCCCTGGCCGAACTCCGGGCGACGGTGGAGGTCGGCTTCGCCCGTATCGACGGTCAGTTGGCGCTGCTGGTCCAGCGCAGCGACCAGACGGACAAGGCCCTGGAGGAGTTGGAGGAACGGGTCAGCGCGTTGGAGAAGACGCGCTGGCCGCTGCCCACCCTCGCAGTACTGGCCAGCATCACGGCGGTGGCGCTCACTGTCGTGAGCCTGCTGAGGTAAGGCGACGACCGCCTTGCTTTTTCGCAATCCTTAGCGATGAGGTTCACGCCGGACGCTCGCGAAGCCTCTTACTTACATGGAACACAGCAGCAGACGGAACACAGTGATCAGTCACCAGGACACAGTCGGTCGTGACGAGGGTGCTCAGCAGCAACTCGCCTTGGGCCAACACCATCAGACAGTTCTGGTCAGCCTCGGTGAGTACCTAGATGTTGAGGCTGGACTACGCGAGATCCTGGTGATTGCGTCGGGTCGGAATGGCCGTTCCATCACGCGTTCTGGTTCGAAACGATGACGGCATAGCGCCACACCAACGCACACGGCCCCCACCGAGGTGGGGGCCGCTGGGTCCTCTTGGAAAGACCGCCGCCACCCTAGCAGCGACCGTCGGGCACGCCGGCGTACCCGCACGGCTACGCTGACGTGCTGCATTCAGGACGCACAGCGGAGGACGAGCATGAGCCGGCGCAAGCCGTACCTGGTGGGGCATCAGGAGTTCGCCGCCCTGTACCGCGTTGACCCGAAGATGGTTGCGCAGTGGCTGGCTCCGAGCCGGGGCGTGCTGGACCCGTCGACCGCCCTGGTCGTCAGCGGAGTCCGCTACTGGCCGCTCGGCTTCGCGGCCCGGTTCGGCACGACGACGACGCGGTTCCGCCAGGTCGACTTGGACGCGAAGGCCCGGATTGTCGCGGAGCAGGGCGCGGGTTGGGAACCGGACCTGGGAGATCAACTTCCCCCGATCGTCGGCCAGCAGGAGATCATCGCGATGTTCCACCTGCCCGCACAGGGGAACCTCGCCATGACCATCGCGACGGGGCGCTTCCCCGGATGCGACTGGTTGCTGTCCGGGTCGATGCTCTGGCTCCTGGAGACCGTCCTCGATGCCGTGCCGGAACTGCGTCAGAGCTCGCGGAGCGTGTCGTGGGACGCGGACGAGGAGGTCGTGGCCGCCCTGCGGGCCGGCACCTACGACGGGCCGGGCAGTCGGGTTCTCACCCGAGGCCGTCACGCATCAAAGGGTCTCTGACCTGCGCAAATATTGTACATGGCCTCAAATTGCGAATAAGATATATGTAATCTCAATTCGCCAAGGAGGTAGCAGTGCAGCTAATTGCCACGCCGGGCGGCGACGAAGTCGCCGTCATGGACGCCCGCGAGGTCCTGGTCGTCGAAGGGGCTCTCTCGCTCTACGTGCTCAAGCATCCCGACTCGAATATTGCCGTCAGGGCGCTCGGTGACGTCGCGCGGGCCAACGAGGCGCGGGAGGCTCGCATGGAGAGCGATGTTGAGCGGGCCTCCGTCTGATCCGGTCCGGGGTGTGAAGTCCAGCCTGTCCTAGGGGGGTTGATCATCCGCGCCTCAACCCTCAAGATAGGTGACATTCTTCGAACATGTTACCAGGGGGTGGGTATGGAAGGCGTCCAGGGCGAGATACCAGGCCTGGTCATCCACACCGTGCGGCAGCCCGAGGGGCAACCGTCTTCGATCCAGGCCCAGTTCGAGACGTTCCACCAGCTCAATCCCTGGGTGCTCCGGGCCCTGGAAACCCTGACCGCCGACTACCTGAAGCGCGGCGCGCGCCGGATCGGCATCGGGATGCTCTTCGAGGTCCTGCGCTGGCACTACGTCACGGCGACCGAGGGCGACGACTTCCGCCTCAACAACAACTTCCGCAGCCGGTACGTCCGGCTCCTCATCGAACGCCATCCCGAATGGGAGCGCGCGTTCGAGGTCCGCAGCCTGCGGACCGACTGACCTCTTGGAGAGAGCGTGACCGACGAACCATCCGCCGAACCCGCCGTAGTGGAGGGCACGGTGGTCGAACCAACCGCGACGGCGCCCCAGCCTGTCCCACCGAGCGCCATCACCCTGCGCGCCGACCAGGACGAGTTCGACCACAAGCAGCTCTCGACGCTGGCCCTGATCAGCCCCGGCCTGGCCGCCGCCCCGCGCGGCCACCTGGCCATGTTCTTCCACTACTGCGTACGGACCGGACTCGATCCGTTCGCACGGCAGATCTACATGATCGGCCGCACCAACTGGAAGGCCGCCGACAACCCCGACGAGCCCGAGAAGACATGGACGATCCAGACCGGGATCGACGGCTTCCGCACGGTCGCCCACCGGGCGGCGGCGAAGGCCGGGGAGTCCATCTCCTACGAGGACACCGTCTACTACGATTCCGAGGGCAACGCCCACGACGTGTGGCTGTCGAAGGCGTACCCGGCCGCGGTCAAGGTCACCGTCCTGCGCGGCACGAGCCGCTTCCCCATGATCGCTCGCTGGGACGAGTTCGCCCCGACCTACTACGACCGCAAGCAGAGCGCGTACGTCGTGGCGAAGATGTGGCAGCAGATGCCCGCCCACATGCTGCGCAAGTGCGCCGAGGCCGGCTCGCTGCGCATGGCCGCACCGCAGGACCTCTCCGGCGTCTACGTCGACGAGGAGATGGAGCGTGCCGACGCCGAAGCCGTCGTCCGTGAGGCGGAGGAGGCGACCCGGCGCCTGCGGGTGGCGGCCGGACTCGAAGCGGGCGACTCCGCGGGCGGCACGTTGAGAGGTGAGCCTGGCGGTGACCCCGAGACGGGGGAGCGGAACACGAGCGCGGCGACGGCGGCGCCGAAGAAGCGGCCGCGTGCCGCGAAGAACGCGGCCAAGGCCCCGGACCCGGAGCAGGACACCGCCACCGTCGCAGACGAGCCCCCGGCTCCGGCCAAGCGCGCCCCGCGCAAGCGAACCGCCCCCGCGCGCCGCGCTGCCTCCTGACCCCTGCCGACACCGGGTGCCGCCCGCCGTCAGCGGTGAGGCACCCCGCATCCTCTTGGAGAAAGATCATGACCACTGTGGCCCTCGTGCCCCAGCGGCCCGTCAGCCTGTGGCCCGCCGCCCACGCGGCGGACGCACGCCGCCCCCGCTCCCAGCAGACCAAACTGGGCGCCAGCGACACCGTGTGCGCACGCCGAGCCGGATACCTGCTGCACGGCCGCACCCCCACCGACACCGGCGAGAAGCGCAAGGCGATTCTCGGCACCTGGCTGCACGCCGGGATACTCGACGCCGCCCGCGAGGAGTACGGCTGGCTCGTGGAGCGCCGCGTCGAGGACGAGACCGTCCGGGGGCACATCGACGCCGTCCAACTCGACAGCACCACCGCCGCACAGCTCCCGAAGCGGCTGCGCCCCACGCTCCCTGCCGAACAGACGACCGTCGAGGACGTGAAGACGAAGGGCACCTACCAGTGGGACAACGTCCTGCGGTACGGGGCGAGCGAGGCCGAGATGCGGCAGGTGTATCTGTACGCCGACCTCCTCGCCGCCGAGGGATTCGCGCGCGTGAGCGGCCAGCGCCAGCTCGCCCGGATCGGCCCCGTGCCCGTTGCCCGCATCCGGTTCCGGTTCATCAACCGCGACAACGGCGACGACCACGTACAGGAGATCGCCTACGAGGCCGACCGGGCCCGCCGCGCCCGCTGGTGGGTCCAGCAGGTGCGCGCCGCCGCCTCCCCGGAAGAACTGCCGCGCACGTTCCAGGGGCCGGGCCTGTCCGCGATCTGCGACCACTGTCCCTTCCGCACCGCGTGCTGGGGACCGATCGCAACAGGACGTTCGGTGCAGAGCCGACTCGTCCACGACGACGAGGAACGCGCTGTAGCACTGGCCGAGTACGTCGCCGTCACCGAGCGGATCAAGCCCCTCAAGGAGCGTCAGAAGTTCCTGCGGGCCCAGCTCGACGGCTCCGAGCCGGGCACCTACGGAGACAACGTCCTGGGGTGGAGCGGCGGCAACCCGACCAAGGTCGACGACATCGAGGCCATGGTCGGCCTCTACCGCCGCGCGGGCCTGGAGGTGCCCATGGCACCGGATACGCCGGCCATGAAAGCCAGGCTCAAGGAAGTGGGCGTCCCCGTGCCCACCCGCCTCGACCACGACCGGCGGACAGCGGTGAGCATCAACGTCACCGCGAGCAAGCAGTCCTGACCACCGCACCAGGCCGGGGCGGTACCCGCGTGGGCCCCGCCCCGGCCCCGGCGCGGCGGCGGGACGCAACACGGAGAGGTGCCGGTGAGCATCCAACTGATGGTGGTGGCCGCCTACTTGCCGAAGGAGGTGCTCAACAAAGCGCAGAAGTTGGTCCTCATGAAGATCGCGGACTCGGCCGACGACCAGACCAGGCTGGCCAGGCCCGGCCTGGAGCGGATGATGGCGTGGGCCGGCGTGGGGGAGAAGCAGGTCAGCACGCTTGTCACGGAGCTCGTCGGCCTTGGCCTGGTCGAGCGGGTCACGATCGGCCGTGTCGGCCGCCGTGCCGAGTACCGCGTCTTCCCGTACGGCGTGCCGCCCATCCCCTCCACGGAGGAGTTGGCCGAGCGGCGCCGTGCAGCGCGTCAGGCACCGACCAACCCCCGGCTGGCGCGCAGCGGTACGCCGCGCCGCAGACCGTCGTCGGCGGCCCGCACCCAGCAGGACGTGACTGCTCGGCAGGAGGTGCGGGCCGCCGAGGAGACCGCGCGGGGGGCTGGGTTGCCCCAGGGGAACCCTGGCGGGGCCACACGCAGGGTCGCCCCGGGGGAACCCAGTGGGTTGCCGCAGGGGAACCGGGCGGGTTCCCCCGGGGAAACCCCTTCTCTTCCCCCTTCTTCCTCTTCTCTTCCTAACCCCCCTACCCCCACGGGCGGTGCTGTCGGGGACACGGAGACGCGTCGCGGACAGCAGAGAACGGGCTGTGCCAAGCACGCCGAGCCGGTGGGCAACTGCCGGGGATGCGGCACCAATCCGCGCGCCGAGCGGGAAGAGGAACGCCGGGAGGCGGCCGACCGCGAGCACCGCGACCAGCAGGACTGGCTACGGGAGTTCTTCGCCGAGCAGGAGCGCCGGGTGGCGCGGAGCGACCCGCAGGCGCTGGAGATGGCCCGTCAGCGGACGCGGGAGCTGGCCCGCATGGGGCGGGAGAGGGGACGGCAGGCGGCGGCCAAGTCCCGCCAGAGGTAAGGGCGTTCGCAAGATCACCCACATTGACGCCTCGATGTATGCCATTAAGATATAAGTAGAAGTTCGGAACTCGCCGGACTTGCCCACCACTTGGAGATCGCTCGTGACCATCACGCTCAGCCCGGCCCCCGACGCCTACATCGTGGTCGCCGAAGTTGTCCACGGCCCCCACCTCGCTCCACGGCTCGGTGACGGCCTGTACTGCTCGCCCGAGTGCGCGGAGGACGGCGTCCGCGACCTCGTCGACACCCTGAAGCGGGAAGAGGGCGGCAGTGGATTCGTATTGCCCTACCAGGGGCGTGCGATCGGTTGCGTCGTCACGCGCGGCGGCCGGATGTGGGCGGTGCAGATCCTCGCCCGAAGTGAACTGCCTGCCGTCTGAAGCTCTTCGCTTTCACCTGAGATAGGTGACATTTCTCAAAGGTGTGCACGCATTTCCTGCGTGCCCGCCGAGCATACCCTCTTGGAGACCACATGACCGTCATCGCCGCACTGCCCGACCACAACCGCACCAACGACCCGCTGTGGAACCAGCTGTTCTTCAGCTACAACCGGATCATCACCCCGCTGCGTTACGCCGGCTGGGTCACCGACGTCGAGACCGGCGGCGGCGAATTCTTCGTGCGCGCCGATCTCACGGACGGCACGGAACTGATCATCGTCTCCGAACACAGCCTGCCCGCCGACTGCGCGGACGTGAACGGTTGGATCGCCATCCGCCGGGACGTGGGGAACCCGGACCGGCACACCGTCCTGTACGACTCCACGCCCAACGGCCCGCAGCGTCACCACCACAACAGCCTCATACCGCTGATGGCCCGCATCGACGGCCTCGACGTTCCCCGCCGCGCACCCCGGCTGATGGTCTCGTCCACGCACATCGCGCCTTACGGCCCCAGCCAGAACCAGAGCGCCGGGATCGAGGGAGCGGCCACCGCCATCGCCCGGTTCTCGGAATGGTCCCTGCGCCTGACCGGCCACGAGGGCTACCGCCGGGTCTGGCAGCGGCCCGAGCCCAGCACCTACCCGCTGGCTCTGTTCGAGAACGCCGGACACATCACCACCGTCCGTGTCACCCGGAGCGATGACTGACCGGCCGGGCCGCGTACAGCCCGCCACCACGGACGCGGACCGGTGACCTGGCTGCTGCTCGTGTGCGTCATCGGCCTGATGGCGTTCACGGCCCTCGGCATCGAGGACAGCCGCCACCACCGTGCGACGCGGTCCCGTCACAAGTCCTGACCGTAGGTCGCCCGGCCCACCGGGCCGGGCGATCACCTCTGGGAGATCACCATCGTGACCCGATCCGTCCACCTGTTCTGCGGAGCAGGCGGAGACGCCACCGGCCTGCTCGAAGCCGGATTCGACCCCATCCTCGGCATCAACCACTGGCAGACCTCGGTCGATACCTTCGCGCTCAACCACCCTAAGGCCGCAGCCCGTTGCGCCGACATCCAGAACTACCCCATGCGCTGGCTCCCCAAGGCTCTCGTGCTCTGGGCCTCGGTCATCTGCTGGGAGCTCAGCCCCGCCGGCGGGAGGAAGCGCCCCGACCCCATACAAGACGCCCTGTTCGAAGAGGAGGAGCAGTGGCGCGAACTGCCCCCAGAAGCCTTCGAGTTGACGCGGGTCACTGCTTGGTGCGTGCTGCGCGCCGCCGAGGCCAAACGCTTCCCCTGCGTCGTCGTGGAGAACGTCGTCGAGTTCGTCACCGGCTGGGGCCTGTTCCCGGAGTGGATCCGGTGCATGAAGAAGCTGGGCTATCGCGTCCAGATCGTCTCGGTGTCCTCCGCGCACATCGGCTCGGAGACCAACCCGTACGCCCCGCAGTGGCGCGACCGGGTCTATCTGGTTTTCACTCTCGCCGGGATACGCCGACCCGACCTTGCCCCGCGTCCGCGGGCGTACTGCGTTCACTGCGGGCGCGACGTTCGCGCCCGCCAGAGCTGGCGCGACCCGAAGGTGAAGGTGGGCAAGTACGGCCAGCAGTACGACTACCGGTGCCCGAACACAAGCTGCGGACATGCCCTGGTGGAGCCGTACGTCCGACCGGCTTCCGACGTGATCATGTGGGACGACATCGGCCAGCGCATCGGGGACCGTGACCGGCCGCTGGTGCCGAACACCATGCGGCGTATCGAGGCGGGACTGGCCAAGTTCCCTCACCAGCCGTCCGTCGTCACCCTGACGCACGGCAAGGACGGAAGCGACCGCGCGTTTGCTCCGGACACCAGGCCGCTGCCTGTCCGCACGGTCAAGGTGGGCGAAGCACTCCTGGTGCCGGTCGGCGGCTCGTGGAACGACACGGCCTCCTCGGTGGCCGAACCGATGCGTACCCGCATGACCCGCGAGAGCGAAGCCCTGGTCACCGTCGACCCGTTCATCGTGGAGTTCCGCAACAACTGCGACGTGGCGCCCGTCGACAACCCGCTCAGCACGCTGGCCGGGGCCCGGCACCACGGCTTGGTGGTACCCGATGGCGCTGCCGGTGACCGGGCCCGCAACACCCTGGTCATCCCGTACCGCAAAGCCGCCCCGAAGACGGCGGCTGAACCGTTGCACACCCTGTCGACCCGGGCCTCGGCGGCTGTCGTGCGCAGCGCGCCCGCCGTTATGGACTGCCGCTTTCGCATGCTCCAACCCCGCGAGCACCTGTCGGCCCAGCGGTTCCCCGAGACCTACCAGGTCGTCGGTAGCAAGGCCGCCCAGACGCAACAGGCCGGCAATGCCGTGTCCGTCAACGTCGCCCGCTGGATCGGTGAACGCCTCATGCCCGTCCTCGCCTGACCCACCCCTACAAGAAAGAGACACCCCTGCCATGACATCCACCACGCATGAAGACCTGACACTGCTCGCCGAGCAGCGCCGTCAACTGGACGCCCAGGGCAAGCGCATCGCACAGGCCTACTGCCTCGCGGTGCTCGACCACGTCAGCGCGAAGATCCGTGCCGCCTGCCCCGAGGCGGTCTACGTGACATTCGCCTTCTACAGCACGCGGACCCTCGACCTGCACGCTGTGTTGGGTGCCCAGACCAGCCCGCTCGGAACGTGCCCCGAGCTGTGGAACAACCGCGAAGGCGCCCAGGAGCATCCGCTCGACTACATCGCGGACGAGATCGAGTCCGACGTACAGACCGCGCTCGCGCCCTACCTCTCTCCGGCATGGGCTTCGGTCCACCGCAACTCGGCCTCCGAGGGAAACTCGTGGCTGCTGGAGCTGCCACCGGTCGACCGGGTAGCGCGGGTGGCCGAACTGGTGCGTGAGCGTCACCCGGAGGCAACCGCAGTCATTGTCGACGGCCGCAGGTCAGGGGGCCGGATCATCGAGGTCCTCGAAGGTGTCGCCGACGACGGCACGCAGATCCGAGCGCCGCGTCCGAGGTGGACGCCGTCCTGCGACACCCGCCTCACCCGGATCCTCGCCCAGGTGCTCTCCATCCCCGCGCTGGCCGACCGACACCTGATGCCCCTGCCCAGCGACTACGTCCACCCGCACGGCGTCAGTACCAGCGATCAGACGCACCTGATTCCGTTGCCGCCAACCGCCTAGCCCACGGCAGGCGGAGCAGATGAGCGGCAATGGGTGGGTCGCCGCGGCTCCCTGCGTGGGGGACGACCGCTTCACGTTCGACGAGACGGCGGACGCAGCCCCGACGGAGCCGCTGGTCCTCTCGCTCCTCTCCGTCTGCCGGAGCTGTCCGTTCCGAGCACGCTGCGTCGAGCTGGTCCTGCCGAAAGCAAGCCTGTTCGACGGTGTGTGCGGCGGCCGGTACTGGCGCAGCGGGCAGATCCTCGCCACCTGCGGAGGCGCGAGCCCAGACGAGCTGCACGAGCGCGTGCGGCGCCCGATACGTCACGGCACCGAAGCCGGAGCCCGTGCTCACAACCGACGCGGGGAGCGCGCCTGTTCCCTGTGCAGAGAGGCCGGACGGCTCGCCCAACGGGCGCGCCGAGCCCGCAAACGCGCTTCAACGACCTGAACACCAACTCCTACAACTCCTGCGGAGACCCATCATGTTCACCCTTCGGGCCGACACCCTGGCGGCCATCCTCGACCAGGTCGCCCCGCACCGCTTCCCCGTGGACGACGACGCCCATGACCACGATGTCCTGGTTCTCGACTCCACCCCCGGCTACCTTCACGCGGCTGCGTGCAGTGACCGAGCCCTTGCGGTCGCCCGGACCGAGATCGCGGGCGATGTGTGGACGGCACCGATTGCCTACGAGGACGCCGCTGCACTGCGCGGCTGGTTGGAGTCGTCGGACACCGTCACCGTCGAGCACGTCACGGCTGACGGTCACCACCGGCTGAGGTTCACCGAAGGAACTGCCCAGATCACGGTCCCGGCTGCTTCCAACGCCAGCCTCCTGCCGTGGCGCTCGCTGCTGCGCGTCATGCTCGGAGCCCGTGATGACGGCTCGGTGTATGGGCGGCCTGTCCAGCTCAGTGCTGACGACCTCTCCAGGTGGCTGAAGGCAGGCCAGCATGGCGAGGCCATCGAGTTCCATTCCCTGGGGGCCGTCGGCACCCTGGTGACGGCCGGACCCAACTTCCTCGGCCTCCAGGTGCCGGGCACCGGGGACGGTCCGGTGCCCGGCGAGGGATGGTCCCCGTCGCTGCGCACCCGCAGGTTCTTTTCCGCAGGACGCCTCCTCGAGGTGGGGGCCCGGTACGCGGACCTCACGGGAACGGTGTGGACGGTGCCCGCACGCCCCGGTGCCGGCGAGGAGCCGTATCTGGTCTCCGCCGACGCTGTGGTCCTGCCGATCTCCCAGGTACTCGCGATCGGAAAGTTCCTGATCCGTCTTCCCGACTGACAAGAGATAGATGACATTCATGAATCATTTCTCACACACGTGTGGGAGTGCGTGTGACGACACGGACCCCGGCCTAGGGCTGGGGCCTCTTCCCTCCGCGTGGCGCGCCCGCCCCTCGACTACCGCGCTCCAGCTCCTGAATCGAAAGGAACCCGAAGTGAACAAGGCCCAGCTCGTCGACGCGGTCACGCAGGCCACCGGCGATCGCGCCCACGCGACCCTCGCCGTCGAAGCCGTCCTCGACGCCATGGTCCGCGCCGTCGTCGCCGGTGAAACCGTCTCCGTCACCGGCTTCGGCAGCCTCACCCCCGAGATGCGCCCCGCCCGCACCGCCCGAAACCCGCAGACCGGGCAGCCCGTGGAGCTCACCGCCCGCCGGGTCGTGAGGTTCCGCCCCGGTGTGCGCTTCAAGCAACTGGTCGCGGGCGGCCGGGTGATGCCTGACTCCGGCATCTGCATCCGGAAGGACCCGAAGACCCCCAAGCCCGCCCGCCCGTAACCACCGTGCATCGGGGCCGCCCCGGCCAGTGCCGGGGCGGCCCCGCGAAGGAGTCCGACCGATGAACGACCGATCCGTGGGGGTCGAGATCGACGCCACCGCAAAGTGGCTCGAAGAACGAGGCATGCACGGCGCTGCCCGCCTGCTGCTCCGCGTCGCCCGCCAGAGGGACGACGCCGTGCAGCAACTCGGCCTGCACCCCGCATCACCCGTACACCGGACCGGCCATGCCGAACGCGCCGCCCCGCGAGACCTGGACGCCGCAGCTGAAGCGGCCATGCTGCGCACCGAGTTGGCCCGCTTCCAGGCCCTGGCCGAGCGTGCGGGTTGGGTGCGCGAAGCGGATGCGAATCGCCTCTGGCGCTGGCGCGACGGTTGGTGGGAGTTGGGCCGCCGCCGCAGGAACCCGAACGACGGCTACCACGACACCGGCTGGTACCTGTGGGGCCCGGTCGGCAGCTACGAGGGCGAGTGGACCGACCGCCGCAGGGAGCCTGCGATCGCCGAGGCCGAGCGGCTGATCACCAAGCACCGTGCGGCGACCGGTGAGGGCGCCCGGTGACCGCCGAACTCCAGAGCGCCCCGGTGACCCTGCCCAGCGTCCAGGCGACGGGGGAGTGGCAGCCCTGCGTCGTCGGTCTCGACCTGTCGCTGACCTCGACGGGCATCGCCGGAAGCGATTGGGCGCGTGCCTTCCGGCCCGGGCGCCGCCGCAGCCATGAACGGCTGGACTGGCTGCTGGCGGCGGTCGCGCTCAACGTGAAGGTCGGCACGGACAGTGCGGACCTGGTGGTGGTCGAGGGGGCCGCGTACGCCCAGGGCGGGCAGGCCGGCCATCACGAGCTGGCCGGCCTGTGGTGGCTGGTCACCCAGTACCTGTGGCGGTGCCGCATCCCGTACGCCGTCGTGACCCCGCACGGCCGCACGATCTACGCGACCGGCCGCGCCAACCCCGCCCTGGACTACCCGCGGAAGGACCGCGCCCGGGTCGCGAAGGGCATGGTGCGCGCGGTGGCCGTCGAGCGATACGGCGTCGAGTGCGACGGGCCCGGCCGCTACGACCAAGCGGACGCCGCGATCCTCGCCGCGATGGGGCTCGACTGGCTCGGCTATCCCACCGTGCCGGTACCCGACTCCCACCGCCGCGCGCTGGAGGCAGTCCGTTGGCCCGACCTCATTCCCGCATCAGCGAATTAGGAATTGAATTGCGGAAATTAAATGCGCATAAAAATGCCTGGAACTTGCTTCTAGGGTATTTGCCATTAAGATATAAGTAAGAAGTTCGGAAAAGCCGAACCAAAAAGAAAGGTGAAGAAATGAACCTTCCTTACACGGAACTCCCCAACGGAAGGGCCCAGGTCGAGGAGCAAACCCTCCTCACCGCCTTCACCGAAGGCAGCGTCGAATGGGACCTGGCCAGCGACGAGCGGTTCTCCCTCTTCACCCACCACAACGTCACCTGGACCGTGGTCAACGCCAACCTCCTTTCCACCGTGACCGCGCGGGAGAACAACGGCGGCCCCCACATCACCCGCATCATCGGCCGCCCCCTCACCCTCAAGGAGCAACAGGTCATGGCCACGGTCCTCCTCCACCACGGCGCCCCGTAACCAACACCCCTCACCGCACAGCGCCCCCGGCCAACGGCCGGGGGCGCACCCATACGCGCAAGCGTCCTCTTGGAGACCACCGCATGACCTACACCCGAGGAATTCAGACCCTCGCCAACCACATCGGTACCGAACCCGAATACGTCGCCCGCGCCCTGCGCACGGCATCCCGCGCCCACGCGGTCATACGCGCCAACCAGTTCCAGCACATGACCGACGAGCAATTCCGGCGCCTCATGGGCAGCGACCGCCATGTTGTCGCCGTCGTCGCCAACCTCGCCCTGCGCTTCGCCGGGCGCATCGAGGACGCGCTGCTCCTCATGGACATTTACCACGCCAGCCAAGGCGCAAAGCCGCCCCGGCAGGTCATCCGCAAGGGCGTCGGAACGCTCCCCGAGCACCACGACCACCCCCACATCCAGCAGGCCATCCGCATCCTCGACGCCGCCGGACTGCCGCCCATCGTCACCGACGGCACCCGCGAGCTGCGCCCCGGCTTCCAAGTCTTGCCTGCCTGCGACGCGTTGCCCGGATGGATCTTCATCGCGCCCGACCCGGACTGCGGCGACCGCACCGGCTTCGCCGGCGGACCGCTCGGCTACCTCGCCGTCATGCGCTGGGCCGGATGGGGCGTCATCACCGAACCCATGCCCTCCGGACTGTGGGCCGTCGTCCACCCCGACCACCGCAACGACCCCTTCCCCTCCTGACCGCACCCGACCCGCTCCCGGTCGGCGTGCGCGGGCCGGGAGCGGCCGCCCCAGAAAGGCCAACTGCACGTGAAGTTCCCGGTAGACGACGACACCCTCACCGCGTGGTCCTCCCTCCTGGGCCTCACCGAAGAACAGAGGGTCAGCACTCTCACGGAGATCGAGAAGACCCTGCGAGTCGGCTATGACCACCGCCCCGTGGCGCTTGAGCACTTCAGCTTCGAGGAGCTGGTCGCCGACATGGGCGTCGACGAGCTGGCCCTGATGTTCCTGGTCACCGGCCTGCGCCAGACCGGACACCCCGAAGCGGCCGAAGCCGTCGAGATACGAGCCGCCGTGGCCCAACTCCAGGCCTGTCGCGAGGCCGACTGAATCCCGACGCCTCAGTCCCACTGCCGCCCCGGCCGCGCCCCGCGCACCGGGGCGGCCTCACGCGCGCATCCAGAGGAACCCCATGCCTGACGACGACATATTCCTGCCGCGAGCCGCCGCGCCCGCCGCGGCCCGGACCGCACCCAGCTGGGCGAAGAAGAAGGCCCCGCCCAAATCGAAGGCGGCTGTACGCCCCGCCAAGACCACCTGGCGCAAGGCCCTCGCCCCGCGCGACCCCCACGACCATGCCCGCAAGATCGCCGAGAACGTCATGGACGCCTGGTACCAGAGCCACGGCGGGAGCAGCATCGACGTCCCCCTCGGCACCGTCGCCGCGCTCGCGCTCCTGCGCCAGCCGCCGGACACCGGCACCGGTCTCGCCGACTGGGTCTTGGGTCGCCAGCCGCACGAACTGCCCCAGCTCTTCAAGGAGATCTACTTCGGCCACTGGATCAACCGCCCCGACCTCATCAACCGCGCGATACGCCTGCACGACTGGGCCTGGAACCCCGATCCCGACAAACAGCAGCTCCGCGCCGTCCACGCCGTCACCCGCGCCGCTATCAACACCGGCCTGATGGACCTCACCGGCCACGACGACGTCTGGCGACGCTCCGAGGCCGACGTCCTCAGCCCCCTTCTCACCGGCCTCCGGCACAAGAGCGACAAGAAGTGGCGCGGCGAGTACCACACGCCGGCATGCATCACGGACCTCATGGCGAACATCACCATCGACAAGGACTTCGCGGAGCCGGGCATGTCCTTCCGTGAACCCGCCGTCGGCTCGGGGACGATGTTCCGCTCCGTCGCCGTCCGCCTGCGCGAACTCGGCCTCGATCCGCACGACTTCCATTGGTACGGCAACGACATCGACTCGCTGTCGGCCGGATGCGCCGCCGTCAACGCGATCATCTGGGACCTCGGCCCCCGCTGCCTCATCGGCTGCGCCGACTCCCTCGCCCCGGACGACGACTACGCCAAGACCCGCGCCGAAGCCCTCGAAGCCTTCGAGGAGCGCGACCAGTACCTGGGCACTGCCCACTCGCTCGTCGCTTTCCGCCGCGCCTTCGACCTGGTCGACGAGCTGATGCCCAGCACAGAGCCCGTCGCATGACCGGCACCTTCGACCGCCCAGGCAAGACGCCCGTCGTCCGCCGCCGACGCCCGGCCTTCGCCGAGCCACGCGACGAGATCGACGTACCGCCCCTCGACCAGATCGCCCCACCCTTCGACCCGCCCTGGCGCAAGGAGGACACCGACACCCCCGACCGCAAAGCCCTCTACCGCCATCCCGACGGCCACAGCGTCGGCCTGCGCATCCAATCCCGCGGCTTCGCCATCCAGACGTGGATCACCGCGGGCCCCGACCTGCCGCCGATCCCCGACGGTGCGACCCCCGCCGAGCAGGCCGAGGCACAGGCGGCCCGCGACGCCCGGCTCCAGCCCGGCCGCAACTGGCACGCCGTCCTCAACACGCGCACCAGTAAGGCCCTCGCCGCCGACCTTGGCGCACTTGTCCGCGACCACCTGCTCCCCGCCCTGACGAACAAGCCGCGCGGCATCCCGGCGCCGCCCCCGCCCGCCCGTATCGGGCAGTCCGACCCCACCCCGACCCCTGAGGGAGACCCGAAGTGAGCCCCGACAACACCGTGCAGGTCACCAGCCTGCCCAACCTCGCCGAGATCCTGCCGTACCTCCTCGGGCACTACCCGGACGACAGCATCGCCCTCCACGCCCCCGGCCCCAACTTCATCGACGGCCCGACCATGACGTGCCCCTTGCCCGACGACCCCGCCGAATGGCAGGCCGCCGCCGAACTCACCGCCCGGCAGTTCGTGGCGTACGCCCACGACATGAGGCACGATCCCGGAGAGGGCGTCGTCGTCTACCTTTGCCGCGAGCCGCGCGCCGACGAGACCCCGTGGGACACCGCCGCGCTCCTCGCCCCCGTCGCCGACTGGCTCACGACAGCCCTCGGCCGGCAGCGCGCCGAAGTACTCCAGACCATCGGTCTCGTCGCGAACCGGTGGTGGGCGTTCGAGTGCACCACCGAAGGGTGCTGCGAGGGCCAGCCGCTTCCAACTGCCGATGACCCCACCAGTGTTGCGGCACAGATGACGCGCCTCGGCCGCACCCCCGGCCCTCGCACCCGCGACATCGTCAAGGAGTTCCGGGCGGCAGCCCCGACCGACACCGACTTCCTCAAGCAACTGGACGCCGCCATCGACCAGTTCAATGTCCGATGCGAGACCAGCGTCGGACGCGACGCCACGCTCACCTCGACGTGCGCCCAGATCGACGCGGCCCTGAGCCAGTTCCAGGCCGGAGCGACCGCCCTCAACCGCGCCTTGACCACTCAGCTCATCGTCGGCCTGCACGACGACGGCGCACTGGAGGCCGGTATGGCGCACGCGGAGGACGACGACCTTCCCCACGCCCGACGCCTGTGGGCCTACCTCGCTCGGCACTGCGCCGACCCGTTCACACAGGCGGCCGCTCCCGCGCTGACTCTGTACGCCTTCGTCGCCTGGCGGCAAGGCGACCTCATCGCCGCCCGGCTAGCCCTCCGGGACGCGCTCACCGCCGACCCCGACTACGAGGTAGCCGTCGGCATACACCTCGGCACCATCGATGGCGAGGACCCCCGGGACTTCCTCGCTTCCGCCCGCGAGAGCCGCGACCGCCGCATGGCGCACGTCCAGCACGCCGTCCAGGTCGCCAGCGAGTACCGACCCGTCACCGACAGCACGGCGGACCGCCACCGCGAAGCCCTCGACGCCGCCACCGACTACTACACCGCGCAGGCCAGCACCTACCGCGGACAGCTCCTTGCCTGCTACGGGACGATCGACATCATCCGCGGAGCCCTGACCGACTTCCGCAACGGCTCACCGCAGCTCATGGACGAGATCGCCGCCCGCATCATCCTCGGCGTTCAAGATCCCGAGACGCGCTATGCCGCGCTGTCCACCGGCGACGAGAGCGAACTCCCCACCGAGCGGCAACTGTGGGGTCACCTCGCCCGGCGCTGCGTGCCCCCGCACACTGACAAGGCCCCGCCGCTCCTGACCCTCCTCGGCTGGGTCGCCTGGCGGCAGAACGACACCGTCACCGCCAACCACGCCTTCTCGGACGCCCTCGACATCGATCCCGACTACAGGCTCGCCAAGCACATGCTCGACGGCATTCGCACCGAGCACGACCCGGCCGCGTTCTTGGCGATCTACCGCGAGGCAGCACAGCGGTTCACCGAGGGCCGCGCCGACCTCGACAACCTCTGATCCCCACGGCGGCCCCGGCAGCTTCGCCGGGGCCGCTCCCAACCCGGAGACATCTCATGCCTACGCCTCCCGGCGCACCGTCCGGAACGGGGAGCTGCGCGTTAAGCTTGAGTACGGCGGCTGACCTGCGAAAAGCCGCTCGGCTCCACCCTCGGGCACAGGGGGTGGGAGCCCACTCCGCCGGTAAGGCACTCCGCTGCGCGAGAGTTCTACCGTGTGATTCTCCCCTTGGGTTGACCTGCCGTGACGCGTGAGATCTCGGCCGCGGTTGCGCCGGGGAAGCCCCGCGAGGGGATCCCTAGGGGACGTGCAGGGGACGGAAGGATCTGGAAAGACTGGGAAACCCAGAGCAAGACCCGAACCGATCTACGTCTCTGACCTGCGAAAACAGGAAGATCGAGGCAAGATCAGGAAGCGGCCGGAAGATCCTCAAAGGACTCATAATCCGTCGGCCGTGGGTTCGAGTCCCACCCGCCCCACCTGTGCAGGTTCTTGACCTGCGGAAACGTTTGTTTTTGGGTGTTGGAGCGTCAACTCTGCCTGAGCGGACTGAATCCGCTGCTCGTGGGTTTGGAGTCCGGCGGTGCTCGGGAAGTTCGAACCCCTCTGACCTGCGGTGAAGCAGGTGGCCGAGGTTGTCTTTCGCGGTCCGGGCGGCTGCCCTGAGGGCCGATACCAAAACCAGGTGCCGTACAGGGGCCGTACAGGGGCCGGGACGCCGCGGCGGTGTCCAGGCCGACGGTGTCTCCGGGCCGTTGGCGCACCTCTGGGATCAGTCATGGGCCACCCGGCTCGATCAGGAAAGTCGCCCGTCGGACCGGACTGCGGTTCACGACTTGTACTGGCCGTAGCGGAGGGCGGTCGAGTTGGCCGCTCGCCGCGTTTCGTAGGACACCGGGTTGGACGGCTCGTGAGGTTTCTGCCGCCAGGCGAGCCTGGCGGAGCACCGGCGGTCTGTGACCTGCGGCCGTCGTCGGCCGCAGCTCGGTTGGCTGCTGGAGAACGAGAAAGGCGTGTTGATTCGGCGCCGGCTCCGGACGAAGTCACAGATGCCGGCGTGGCGCGAGGTGTCGGCCTGGTCGGTGGACCACAAGCGCATCCGTAGGGCATTGGCGTACCGTCTCCGGTTTGCTCGGACAGGGGACGTCGGGGCTGACCGGCGAATTCGTCGGTCAGCGGACAGAGTCGGTCGGGGCCGGGCCTGTCATGGCGTCGGCCCGGGGTGCGACGTCCTGCAGGGCGATGCGGGCATTCGCGCTGCGGACCTGGTGGGGCAGGGTGAGCGCGTCGGCCAGCCAGCCCAGCCCGCAGATGCCGAGAGTGCACAGGTGTAGCAGCCCACGGCCGGTCCTGCCTAGATAGAAGTGGTGAATGCCGAACAGGCCGAGGAAGAACCACCAGAGGTACGCCACAGCGACCGACTTCGGAGCACGCGGTGTGCTGTCCTGTCGTAGCGGCGGCGCGGGCCTGGATGGCGGTGACATCACCGCCGGTCGGCCCGTGGTCGTCGGCAAGCCTGTGTGGTGAGGGTTCGCCGTCCGCTCTGCCCGAGGGGCCCCCGCGGGCACGGGGACGAAGGGGACGGGTTCGCGGGAGGGGGTGCCCTCGATGGACACGCGCGGCAGGATCCGCTCCAGCCAGGCAGGCAGCCACCAGTTCGCCCGTCCGAGCAGGTGCATCAGTGACGGGACCAGCACGGTCCGCAGGACGAAGGCGTCGATCGCGACGGCCGCGGCCAGTCCCACGCCGTACTCGGCGATGACCCGTTGCCCGCCGAAGACGAAGGCTGTGAACACGCAGATCATGATCAGGGCGGCGGCGTTGATCAGCCGACCGGTCTCGGCCTGACCGATCCGGATGGCGCGGTGGTTGTCACGGGTGTGCTCCCACTCCTCGTGCATCCGGCTGACCAGGAAGACCTGGTAGTCCATGGACAGGCCGAAGAGGATCGCCAGCATGATCACCGGAAGCTCGGCCTCCACCGGCCCGGCCTTTCCCAGGCCCAAAAGTTCGGAGCCCCATCCCCACTGGAACACGGCGACGACGACTCCGAAGGACGCGGCCGAGGCGAGCAGGTTCATCACGGCGGCGGTCAGCGGCACCAGGACGCTGCGGAAGGCGACCATCAGCAGCAGGCAGCCGAGTCCGGCGATCACCCCGAGGAACAGTGGCAGCTTGCCCGCCAGCAGATCCGCCAGGTCACCGGAGGCGGCTGTGGTGCCACCGACGTAGACCGTCAGACCGCTTCCCCGCTCCGCGGCGGGGACGACGTCCTTGCGCAGGTGGGTGATCAGGGTGCTCGTGGCCTCGTCCTGCGGCGCGCTGGTCGGCACCACGTCGATGACGGACAGTCCTGTCTTCGCGGTGACCGGCTCGGCCGTTGCCGATGCCACCCCGGGGGTGCTGCGCACGGCCGAGATCAGCCTGTTCAGGGCTGGCGCGTCGCTGGGCGCGCTCAGCTGCGCGACCAGTACCAGCGGGCCGTTGGATCCGGGGCCGAAGCCCTGGGCGAGCAGGTCGTACGCGGCTCTGGTGGTGGTGCCCTTCGGGTCGTTTCCGGCGTCCGAGGTACCCAGGCGCAGCGACAGCGCGGGCAGCGAGAGGACGGCGACGACAAGGAGCGCGGCCATGGCGAACAGCGTCCTGTGGCGTTCGACCTGCTCGGCCCAGCGGCCCCGGGGCCTTGCCGTTCTGTGCGGCTGCGGGTGCACGGGCGGGTGACCGGTCCCTGGGTTCCGGGTGGTCGCGGCTCGCCGCTGACGCCTGTTCAGGAGTCTGTCCCCGAAGAGGCCGAGCAGGGCCGGCAGCAGGGTCACCGCCGCGATCATCGTGGCCAGGACGGCCGTCGCGGCGCTGATCCCCATCGCGCTGAGTGGGCCGATCCGCAGGACGAGCAGGCCCAGGAGGGCGGTGACGACGGTGAGTCCGGCGAAGACCACCGCCCGCCCGGAGGTGTTGAGGGCGCGTACGGTTGCCTGCTCGGGTGTCAGGCCGGTCTGCAGGCCGGTCCGGTAGCGAGTGACGATGAACAGGGCGTAGTCGATGCCGACTCCGAGCCCGATGAGGGCCGCGACCGTCGGGGCGTCGGTGCCCAGGGTCATCACGTGCGAGGTCAGCCCGACGGCGAGCAGTCCGGCGCCGAGCGCGGCGATCGCTACCAGCAGGGGCACGAGCATGCCCAGCAGTGAGCCGAAGGCGACGAAGAGGATGACGCCGGCGGCGACCAGCCCAATCGCCTCGGTGCTCCGCGTCTTGCCCTCAGCCGCGGAACTGATGGCCTCGCCGCCGAGTTCCACCCGCAGATCCGCGTCACGCGCAGCCCGGGCGGTGTCGATCACCCCGGTGATGTCGGCGGCCGGTATCCGTTCGGCCTGCGCGTCGAAGGTCACCGTCGCGTAGGCGGTCCTGCCGTCCTCGCTGATCCGGGGTGCTCCCGCAGGGCCGTACATGCTGGTCACCGAGGCGACCGAGGGCAGAGCCGCGACCCGGTCCAGCATCGAGGTCACCCTCCGCCGGACGGCGGCGTCCCGGATCGACCCGTCGGGTACGTGCACCACGATCTGGTCGCTGTCTCCGGCCTGCCGGGGCTCGGACGCCTGGAGCCGCGCCTGCGCCTTCGACGACTCCAGCCCGGGCAGGCTGAACGCGTCGGAGTAGCTGGTGCCGAGCGTCGCGTACGGCACGGCGAGTGCGACCAGTAACGCGGCCCAGATCCCGACGACGAGGAGGCGGTGCCGGAAGCACCATCTGGCTAGTGCGGACATGGCTGTACAACCTTCTTTGCGGTGCGGGGAGTTGTATAGGAAAGCGGGAGGCGTGTGGAAGGCGCGTGGAATGGGACGGTCGGCACGCACCGGTCGGGGCGGCTGCGTCTGTCCGCCAGGGCACGCGGGTGCGGCGAGGTCTCAGGAGCCGGTCGGCGCGGACGCGGGCGCGGCGGGGAGCGGCTTGTCGAGCATGGTGCAGACCGCGGCGTTCAGCAGGGCCTTGCCGGCGGAGCCGGTCCTCGGCACGGCCAGGCCGAAGATGGTGGTGGCGAGGACCGAGACGGTGCGTTGTCCGGTGGCGTCCGTGTAGTCCCAGCTGGAGAAGCCGGGGGCCTGGCCGTCATGGCCCCAGACAGTGCCGCAGGGGGTGACCACCCGCTCCAGACCGAGCCCGTACCGGTTCGGATTCCCGGACTCCTCGGCGACGGTGGTGCGCATCTCCTTCAGCTGGGCTGGCGGCAGGAGCTTGCCGGACATCAGCGCGGTGTCGAAGCGGGCCCAGTCCCGCGCGCTGGAGACCATGGCGCCGGCGGCCCACTCGGTGCTGTTGTTGATCCACGTCGTGTCGACATATCCCGCGGACCGGGCCGGGCCGGCGAACGCGGTCCCGGCGGGCGCGTAAGAGGGGAGCAACGGGGCGAGGCGGGCGGCGTCCGGTTCGTAGCCGTGGGCGAACGCGGGACTCTTCGCAGTGTCGGCGCCGGTCACCAAATAGGTGTTCTTGAGGTGGAGCGGACCGGCGATCCGCTGCTGTACCAGGTCGCCCAGGGTGTGTCCGGTCACCTTCTCGGCGATCAGACCGAGCGCGAGATAGCCTGTGTTGCTGTAGGAGTACTTCATACCGGGAGCGAACAGCGGGTCGTGTCGGACGGCGGCGGCGAGCACCTCCTGAGGGGTCCAGAGCCTGGTGTCCTGGCCGGTGAACGCCTTGAGCACGTCTGGGTCCTCGGTGTAGTCGAACAGGCCGCTGGTGTGGTTGAGCAGCATCCGCACGGTGATCGCGGCCCCGTTCGGGATGAGGCCGGGCAGCCACTCGCCGATCGGGTCGCTCAGCTTGAGCCGGTGTTCGGCGACCAGTTGCAGGACCACGGTGGCCACCATCGTCTTGGTGTTCGAGCCCATCCGGAACTCGTCGTTCGCGGCCACGACGTGGTCCGCCTTGCTCCAGGAGGCCTGCCGGACGATCTCGGTCGGCCGCCCGTGGCCCTTGTCGACCCGGACGATGACCCCGGGCACTCCGGCGTCCACGGTCTGCTGGGCGAGCGCGGTCAGCCGAGCCTCCTGGGCTGCCACCACGCCCGGCCGTCCGACAGGGGTGTGGGAGGTGCCCTGTGCCGCGGCGGACGTCTCGCAGGCCGTGAGCGAACCCGTCAGTACCGTGGCCAGGGCCAGCGTCAGGTATGCGCGCCGAGCGCGGCGCGGGTAGGGAGTGTTCCGGGGCATGAAGTGTCCTCCTGGACGTGGGGAATGGGGAATGGGGCGGTCGAACGTGGCGCATGGGTCGGATCGGGTCAGGCGATGACCGCGTCCACGTGGGGCCTGCCGCACCACGCCTTCCGACCACTTCAGCCTCCCGGCCACGGGGGCGAAGGACACGGGTGCTGGGCCCCCGAGATGGTGGACATAACCCCAGTGCGGGGAGCCGGGTCGGTCGGTCATCATCAACTTCCGGCCCGTGATGGTGGCCTGGCGTCGACGGTCGGTCGACGCGGCACCGATGCACGATGATGGAGCGCGATGACCTACTCCGACGAGCGCCAGTTCCCTCGTGGCACACGGCAGTCGGAGGAACGTCCCGCGACCGGCGTCGCCCCGCGCGCCGGGCTCGCCCTGCGGGTGAGCCTGCTGGGCTGGTCGCTGGTGCTGCTGCTCGGCGCGGTCCTGGGTTTCGGCCTGCTCACACTCTGGAGCACTTCGATCGCAGTCGTCGCGCTCGGGGCCGGTATCCCGCTGATCCTGCTGTTGACCGTCCTGGTGCGCTGGTTCGCCGACCTGCACCGCCAATGGGCCGCCGACCGACTCGGTGAACCGGTGGCCCGGCCCTACTTGCCGACACCCGACGGTGGTTGGCCGGTGCGGCTGTGGGCGATCGTGCGTGACCCGGCGACCTGGCGGGACTGGGCCTGGCTGGCGGCCAACTCGATCACCGGGTTGTTCACCTACGGGCTGTCGTTCCTGTTCTTCCTCTGCGGCGTCTTCTACCTGAGCTATCCGCTGCTGTACGCGCTGACCCCTCCTCAGGTGTTCCGCACGCCGCTGGGCAACGGCTTCCAGCTGCACAGCGTCCAGGAGTCGTTCGCGCTGGTCCCGCTCGGCCCGGTGTTCCTCCTGCTCTGGTACACCACCGCCGTACGGCTGGCGAACCTCAACGCCCTGGTGATCCGCTCCCTGCTGGCACCCACTGCACAGGCACAACTACGTTCCCGAGTAGCGCAGTTGGCCGCCTCGCGGGCCGAGACCGTCGACACCCAGGCGGGCGAACTACGCCGGATCGAACGGGACCTGCACGACGGCGCACAGGCCCGGCTGGTGTCGCTGGGCATGAGCCTGGGCCTGGCCGAACAACTCCTGCCCGACGATCCGCAGGCCGTCCAGCACCTGCTGGCCGAGGCCCGCGCATCGACCTCCGACGCCCTGGCCGAACTGCGGGACCTGGTACGCGGCATCCATCCGCCGGTGCTCGCGGACCGCGGCCTGGACGGCGCCCTGAAGGCCCTGGCGCTGGCCAACCCGATACCGACGACAGTGGTCACCCGCCTGCCTGGACGGTTGCCCGCGCCGGTCGAGTCCGCTGCCTACTTCGCCGTCGCCGAGGCCCTGACGAACGCCATCAAGCACGCCCGGGCCCGGCACGTCCGGATCACCGTGGAGTTCACGCCCCAACCGGGCACGGCGGCGGGGCTGCTGACGATGCGGGTGTCCGACGACGGCCGCGGCGGGGCCAGCCTTGACGGCGGCACCGGCCTGCGGGGCATCGCGCGCCGCCTGGCGGCCTTCGACGGCACCCTGACCGCCGACAGTCCGCCCGGCGGACCCACCGAGATAAGGATGTCGCTGCCGTGCGCATCGTCATAGCCGAAGACCTCGCCCTGCTCCGTGAGGGCCTGATCAGGATCTTCCAGGCCAACGGCTTCGAGGTCGTCGACGCCGTCGACAACGGCCCCTCGCTGATCCGGGCACTGACGACCCATCGGCCCGACGTCGCCATCGTCGACGTACGGCTGCCCCCGACCTTCAGCGACGAGGGCCTGCGCGCCGCGATCGACGCACGCAGACAGCTCCCCGGCCTGCCCGTCGTGGTGCTCTCGCAGTACGTCGAGCAGCTGTACGCCAGGGAGTTGATGTCGGACCGGGCCGGGGCCGTGGGCTATCTGCTGAAGGACAGGGTCATGGCCGTCGACCAGTTCGTCGCCAACGTCCGGCAGGTCGCCGCCGGCAGTACGGTCATGGATCCCGACGTGGTCGGCGCCCTCCTCACCCACCGCTCGGCCGACCCCCTCCTGCTGGAGCTGACCCCGCGTGAGCACGAGGTGCTCTCGCTGATGGCCCAGGGCCGCTCCAACGCCGCCATCGCCGGCCGGATGTTCGTCAGCGAGAAGACCGTCAGCAAGCACAGCTACAACATCTTCACCAAACTCGGACTCGAACCGTCCGAGGACGACAACCGCCGGATCCTGGCCGTCCTCGCCTACCTGCAAGGCTGAGCCACCACCGCCGTCAGCCACCAGGGGTGTGGGAACGCCTCAGCCGGTGACCCACCGCACGTATGTCGAGGAGGAGCGGGTCATGACGTCACGCGTCGCCTTTTGTCGCTCCTCACGTGACGTCAAGAAGGTGTGCAGTGCCCATGGTGCCTGGGCGGGCTGTACGTGGCTGGTCGCGGACGTCGTGTTGAGTGACGCGGGCAGCGAGCGGGTTGAGTGGGCCGTCTGTGCCCGCTGGCTCAAGGAGAACTCCGACGCATACGTTTGGCTGCAGCGGCACTCCGTCGAAGCGGCCGAGCTGGACGCAGACTGATTCCGGTCCTGTAGCTCGGGCTCTGTGTATACGCGTTGCTCGGTGAAACTGCTCCCAGAGGTTCCGCCCTGGCACCCTGGGGTGGAGTCTCTGCGCGTTGGAAGGGGAATCCGCTGCGCGTGGGTTCGATTCCCGTCCTTGAACTGGTGCGACCGTCCGCTATCTCGTCGGCGCGATCTTGCCGGGCCTCATTGAGGCCGAGTTGAGGCCGCGAGGACAGGAACAGACCGGCAGGGGCTGACTAACCCCAACACGGATAACTGTATCTGAGCTGCGAAAACGTCATGGATGGGCGTTGATCGGCAAGGGGCGCCAAGATCCTCGAAGGACTCATAATCCGTCGGCCGTGGGTTCGAGTCCCACCCGCCCCACCACTCGCTACGCGAGCAGAATCGATCTGACCGGCAACTTCGCTGGAGGGTCGGGCGAGTTGAGGATCCTGGCGACCCCGTCGCGGTCATGATTTCATGATCGTCTGGACGGATTCTGGATACCGATTCCGGTCAAGTCGGGCATGGCGCCTATGCGGTATTTCGTGTCGACGTCGAGCAGGTCTTCGGTGCCTCGACCCGTGGCGGGAAGAGGTCCATGGGAACGCTCCGACACCCAGCGCACTTGCCTCGCGTGGTCTGTCTGTGATCGATGACTGCGCCCAATGTTGGTGATGTATCTTGGGTGCATACATCGTGGATGTTGGAGGTGTCCGATGTCCGTCACGCAGATTGATCTCGACGACGAGGCGCTGGCCGAGGCCATGCGGCTCATGGGTGTCACGACGAAGAAGGAGACCGTCAACGCGGCCCTTCGGGACTACGTGGCGCGGTTCAGGCGGCTTGAGGCTGCGGAGAAGCTCGCCGCGCGGGGTGCGCGTGGTGAGTTCGAGCAGGCTGCGGCGGCGCATGACGCGGAGAAGCGTGCGCGACGCGAGGCCTTCGAGTGATCACGTATCTGGTGGACACCTCGGCTCTGTGGCATCTGTTTCGCACTCCAGGTGCGTTGCGTCCCTGGGAGGGACACATTGCTGCCGGGGTGTTCCATCTCTGCGAGCCGACACGGGCCGAATTTCTCTACTCGGCAACCAGCCCTGCCCACCGGGACGAACTGGCGGAGGAGTTGGACGCGCTCTGCTTGCTCGCTCCGGTTCCGAAGAATGCCTGGCGTTGGGTCGACACCGCCCAGTACAAACTGACCCAGCAGGGTCAGCACCGAACGGCTGGGGCGATCGACCTGTTGGTGTGTGCGACAGCTGTGCACCATGGGCACACTGTCCTCCACGTGGACAATGACTTCGTGACGGTGGCCGGAGTGCTCAAGGAAGTTCAGCAGCGGGACGTACGAGCCTGATCTTCTGGAGCCGGTTCACTTGGTCGGTCCTCTGAGCGCGGCCGTCGCACCGTCCAGATTCGCGAGCCGTGCGGCAAGGGTGGCCTCCGCGAGCTGGGTCGGCAGTGCCGCGCTGAAATTGAGGCCATTCAGCGCACGCGCGTCCACTGCGGGAAGGCACAGTTGATCGGCTGACTCCGAAACGGCCTTCCTCCATTCTGCGGGCGTCACGTCCTCGCGAAGCCGGATGCAGACGTCCGTCGGCCGCTGGAGGGGATCGGCGATCGTGGTGAGTGTGGCGGCCAGGGTGGCGTTGGCTCGGTAACCGGCCCAGGTCCACCAGCGCACGTTGGTGTCACGTCCGCCCCTTATGACCACCGTCCCGTCGGGGTGGACGAGTTCCGAGCTGCTCTCGCGTGCCCCACCGCGCAGCGCGTGGACGGCGGCGTGTTCGATGTTCATGAGAAGTGACAGCGGCCGTGAGGCGGCTGGCCGAGCAGTCGCCTCCGCCGGTCGAGGACTGAGCCACGGTCACAGCCTGGTGGCCAACCAGACGGTCACGGCCGCGGTGGCGGTGAGTGCGACATTGAGTGTGATCCGGCGGTCTTCTCCGGTCAGGTGAACGGCGATCGCACCGGTCTGCAGAAGTACGAAGCCGATGGCTGCGGCCGACGCCAGCCAAGGCGCGGTACCGGTCAGCGGTGGTAGGACCAGACCGGCCGCGCCGAGTATTTCGACCGCCCCCAGCGCCCTGACGGCGGGCAGGGGAATACGGTCGACCCAAGCCATCATCGGTCGGAGTTGATCGCGGCTGCGGATCACCTTCAGCGTGCCTGCGTAGAGGTAGAAGAGCGCGAGCAGTCCCGCGATGATCCAGTAGGCGATGTTCATGGTTTCCGTTCACGGGGCCCCGGTTCGCGGGGTTCGATTGCGTCGAGTGCCAGGGAAGCCCCTGGAGACGGCCGGTCCGTCGTCCGAGGGGTTCGGACGCGAAAGGCGGGAGCGCCACGGCCCCAGAGGCCGAAAGGAGGGCGGCCGGGCCGTTCCGTCCCGCCGACTTCAGGCGAGGTCGGTCGCGGGCTGTGTCGCGTAGCGGCTCATTGTGTCGATGTTGGCCTGTGGCGTCAGCGGCTGTCCGGATGCGAGCACCTCCTGAAGGTCTCGGAAGTACTGCACATACAGGTCAGGGGTGAATGTGCTGAGCATGACGGCGGGTTGGTCGGTCAGGTTGGCGAAGGTGTGCGGGGTGCCGGGCGGAACCATGACGAGCGTCCCCGCGGCGGCGTCGTAGTCCTCGTCCCCGACGGTGAACCGCACGGTGCCGGAGAGGACATAGAAGCCCTCGTCGTGTTGGCCATGGCGATGCTGCGGCGGGCCCTGCGTGTGCGGGGCGAGGACGGACTCGGCGATCGCGAGGCGGTGCCCGGTGTGGCTGCCGTCCTCCAGAACGCGCATGCGCGTGGCGCCCAGAACGATCGTCTCGCCGTCGTGGGGACCCACCACCGATACGGCGGGGTCGGCCTGCGGCTCGCTGGTCTTCGCTTTTTCGGTCATGGTCACGAGTGCACCGCCGGGACCTCGCCGGTGTCCAAGACCGATTCAGCGGAGCCGATACCTCATGGGTATCGTTGCAGCGTGGAGCTACGGACCTTGCGCTACTTCGTGGCGGTCGCCGAGGAACTCCACTTCGGCCGGGCCGCCACCCGACTGCATATGAGTCAGCCGCCGCTGAGCCGGGCGATCAAGCAGTTGGAAGCCGAGGTCGGGGCCCTGCTCTTCGCCCGCTCGACCACCGGCGTCACGCTCACTCCAGTGGGCGCGGTGCTGCTCGACGAGGCGCGAGCCCTACTCGACCACGCCGACCGCGTCCGGGTACGTGTGAGCGCAGCAGCCGGCGTCGCGACTATCACCGTCGGCATCTTGGGCGACGGCACCGACCCGGGAGTGGCCAGGCTGGCCGCGGCCTACCGCCGAAACCACCCCGGAGTCGACATCCGCATCCGCGACACCGATCTGACTGACCCGACGTGCGGACTGCGCGCTGGACTGGTCGACGTCGCCCTCACCCGGGCACCGTTCGACGAGACCGCCCTGACGGTGCATGCGCTGCGGACCGATCCGGTCGGCGTGGTCCTGCGCGCCGACGATCCGCTGGCCCGCCGCGATGAGCTGCGGCTGGCCGAGCTGCGCGACCGCCGGTGGTTCCAGTTCCCGCAGGGCACAGACCCCATCTGGCAGTCGTACTGGAACGGTGGCAGGCCGCGGGAGGGACCAGTGGTGCGCGCCGTCCAGGAATGCCTGCAGGCTGTGCTGTGGAACGGCACGGTCGGCCTGGCCCCGCTCGGACACGACCTGCCCGCGGAGTTCACCGTGGTGCCGCTGATCGACATGGCGCCGAGCCGAGTGGTGGCGGTGTGCAACGAAGGAGACACCAACCCGTTGACCCGATCATTCATCAAGATCGCGACAGCCGCGTACCGCCACTGAGGATCGGCAAATGGCGCTGCCGCAGCTCGTGAACAATTCGAACGCTGCAGCCCTCGTGACCGCCTCCGGAAATGGTGAATATCTGCTGTCGCTTCTCTTCTCGTGAACAAAGCCAGGCGTCGGTCGCACAGAAGTCGGCGGTCTCGGTGGCTGTTGGCCGGCGGGGCTCTGGCCGCGGCGTCGGTCTCGCTGTGAACGCTTGTCACGCCCAATGGCGCGACGGCCGCGACGGCGCCGGCGGCGCAGGAGGTCTGTCGTGGTCTGGGGATCCGTATGAGCCTGCCTCGTCTCTCCGCCCGCATGGGCCGAGTCCGTGCCACGCTGGTCGCCCTGGGCGCCTGCCGGACGGGACGTCCCTGAGAGAGCTGCGCGGGCGGCGCAAGGGTGAGCGGGTGTTTGTGCGCGTGATCGAGTTTCTCCGTCAAAGGCGCCGAGACCGGCATCAGCGAACTCTTCGCGCTGATCACGACCCTGACTGACCACTGAAGACCGCGATCCGCGGGACGCACGCCGTGGACGGCTCGCACGGGAAGGTCTGGCTGCACATGGGGTGACAGACGGAGAGGACCTCAACTGTTGTTCTCGGGCTCGTCGTTGGGATAAAGCCTCCGTGTCGGCTCGGCCCCCGGCCCACCCCGGCGAGGGAACCTCAGGGTGCAGTCCCGTGTCCCTGCAGGGTGAGCATCTTGGCGAGCAGACGGTTGAGTTCAGTTCTCTCGCTCCGGGTCAGTGATGCCGTCATGGCCTCTTCCACCTGGACTGTTACGGGCAGTGCTTCGTTGAGGGTGCTACGGCCTTCCGGGGTGAGGTGTACGAGCTTGCGGCGCCGGTTGGCCGGGTCGACGGCCGCATGGATGAGACCGGTGCGGTCCATACGGTCGATGAGGTAGCCGCAGGTCGACTTGTCGAAGCCGCCGCGTTCCCCGATGGTCTGCTGGTCCAGCGGCTGCTCGACGGCGAGCAGGGCCAGGACGGCGAGCTGGGGCGATGTCAGACCTCCAGGCATGGTGCCGGACCAGAGCGCCACGAAGCGTTGATTGGCCCGTCGCAGCAGGTGACCTGTCGCTTTGAGCGGGTCGAGAGAGCCAAGCCCCGCCCCGCCTGGCCTGTTCGTCTCCTGCATGTCCAGCCCTTCACTTCTGCGCATCGGCATTTGCGCTTCACGCTTCCTCGCCCTACCTTAGTCCAAGCACGGACATTCCGTGTTCTTACATTCCGAGTGTGGAGTGTTGCTCGAAGGAGGGCCGATGCGACTGGTGGTAGGCATGACCGGTGCCACGGGCGCGATCATCGGCATACGGCTGCTGGAGGCGCTGCGCACGCTCGACGTGGAGACCCATCTCGTGCTCAGCCAGTGGGCCAGAGCCACGATCGAGATGGAGTCCGACTTCTCCGTCCGCGATGTCCGTGCGCTTGCCACGCGGACCTACGGCCCGAAGGACCAGGCCGCCGCCATCTCCAGCGGATCGTTCCGCACCGACGGCATGATCGTGGCTCCGTGCAGCATGAAGACGGTGGCCGCCATCCGCATGGGATACGGCGAAGGGCTCATCGGCCGGGCCGCCGACGTCACCCTCAAGGAACGTCGCAGGCTGGTGCTGGTACCCCGTGAGACGCCGCTCAGCGAGATCCACCTGGACAACATGCTGACCCTGTCCCGGATGGGCGCCTCCATCGTGCCGCCCATGCCGGCCTTCTACCACCGCCCCGAATCCGTCGACGAGATCGTCGACCACACGGTCGCGCGGCTGCTGGACCAGTTCGACCTGGAACTGTCCGACACTCCCCGCTGGGAAGGCCCGCCGCCTCGGAGGAAGGCTCCCGCCACCCCAAGCCTCATCTGCACCGAGGGAGACGCACCCGCCTCCCGGGAGGTATCTCATGCAAGCGCCCTATGACGATCTGCGCAGCTTCCTGAGCGCGCTCGAAGCCGACAAGCAGCTGCTGCGCATCGACCGTCAAGTCAAGCCCGAGCCCGATCTCGGCGCTGCCGGCCGTGCCGTCGCCAACCTCGACGGCAACACGGCACCGGCCCTGCTGTTCGAGAACATCAAGGGCTTCAGCGACGCACGCGTCGCGCTCAACGTCCACGGCTCCTGGGCCAACCACGCACTGATGCTCGGCCTTCCCAAGGAGACCTCCCTCAAGGAGCAGTTCTTCGAGCTCGGTGACCGCTGGCAGAAGTTCCCTGTGCCGGTCGACCGCCGCACCGAGGCACCGTGGCAGGAGATCAGCATCTCCGAGGACATCAACCTCTTCGAACTGCTGCCGGTCTTCCGCCTCAACCCCGCCGACGGCGGCCCGTACATCGACAAGGCAGCCGTCATCACCCGCGACTCCGCAGACCCGGACAACTTCGGCAAGCAGAACGTCGGGATCTACCGCATGCAGGTCAAGGGACCCGACCACCTCGGCCTGCAGTCCGGCCCCCCGCACGACTTCGGCCGCCACATCATGGCCTCCGACGGCAAGAAGACCGGCCTGCCGATCGCCATCGCCATCGGCAACGACCCCATCCTGTCCCTGGTCGCCAGCACCCCGCTGGCCTACGACCAGTCCGAGTACGAGATGGCCGGCGCCTGGCGCGGCGGCGTCCCCTACCCGATCGTCAAGGCCCCGTACACCGGACTCGACGTGCCCTGGGGATCCGAGGTCGTCCTGGAAGGCGAGGTCATCTACGGGGACCGCGAGTTCGAAGGCCCCTTCGGCGAGTTCACCGGCCACTACTCCGGCGGCCGCGCCCTGCCCGTCGTCAAGGTCCACCGCGTCCACATGCGCCGCAGCCCGATCTTCGAACACCTCTACCTCGGCCTCCCCTGGACCGAGATCGACTACCTGATGGCGCTCAACACCTCCGTGCCGATCCACCGGCAGCTCAAGGAGGCGTTCCCCGAGGTCCAGGCCGTCAACGCCATGTACACCCATGGCATGGTCAACATCATTTCCACCAAGGTTCGCCACGGCGGGTTCGGTCGCGTCGTCGGCCTGCGCGCGCTGACGACCCCGCACGGCATCGGGTACTCCAAGCTCGTCATCGTCGTGGACGAGACCGTCGACCCGTTCAACCTGGAACAGGTCATGTGGGCCCTGTCCGTGAAGTTCAACCCGCAGCATGACGCCATCAGCATCCCGCGGATGTTCGGCAACCCCCTGGACCCTGCGAGCGATCCCCAGGGAATCACGACCCGCCTCGTCCTGGACGCCACGACCCCCAGGTCCCCGGACATCCGCGGTGAGGACGACCAGCTCATCACCCCCTACCCGGAGACCGCCGACTGGGAGCGCACCCTCAAGGAGATGCTGCGATGACCGCCGTGACCACACCCCACATCTGCCCCCGCTGCAGCTCGCCGGACATCAGCCTGGTCGCCGAGTCGCCCCTCCTCGGGCAATGGGTCATGCGCTCCTGCTCCCGGTGCTGGTACGCCTGGCGGTCCACCGAACCCGCCGCCGCCACCGACCCCGACGCCTATCCCGAAGACTTCCGCATCACCCCCGACGACATCCAGCACGCCCCGCGTCTCGTCTAGGGCGCGTATCGAGTCGTGATCATCGGGCGTGACGCCGGCGTGCAGCCCCCGAACCGCCGACAGGTCCTGGGCCGTTGCGGCAGGGGCCGGTGAACAGTCGGTGGGTTCCGGCAGCTCACGCATGCGCGGCATCTCGCTCACATCCACGTGATCAACAAATCTCCCTTGATGGCAAGTGGATCCACTTGCCATGAGGGGGGAGTGCAGCAGCTACCCCCAGTTGGTAAGTCCATCGACCTACCTCGCGTCTCGACAAGGAACAGACACATGAATCGTCTTGCGGGCAAGCGCGCCCTCATCACCGGCGGCACGAGCGGGATCGGTCTGGAGACCGCGCAGCGTTTTGTCGCGGAGGGGGCGGACGTGCTGGTCACAGGCGTAACCCCGGCCAGCATCGACAAGGCGCGACAGGTCCTCGGGGACAGGGTGCCGGTGGTCCGGGCGGATGCGCGTGATCTCGATGCGCAGCGCGGCCTGGCGGAGCGGGTGCGTGAGCACTTCGGAGAGCTGGACGTGGCCTTTTTGAACGCCGGCGTCTCGGACTGGCGGCCGTTCGAGGACCACACGGAGGACAGTTTCGACCGGCTCTTCGACATCAACGTCAAGAGCGTCTTCTTCCTCACGCAGGCACTGATACCCGTGCTGGCCAACCCGTCCTCGGTCATCCTCAACTCGTCCAACAGCGCGCACGGCGGCTACGGGCGGGCGAACGCCTACGCGGCGACGAAGGCGGCTGTCGGCTCCCTGATGCGGTCGTGGAACGCGGACCTGCTCAAGTCGCACGGCATCCGGTTCAACGCGATCAGCCCCGGCCCGGTGGACACCCCGCTGTACTCCAAGTTCGGAGAGCAGCGCGCGGCGATGCTGGAGGCGATCAGCTCCGGCATCCCTGTGGGACGCATGGGTATGCCCGGAGAGATCGCGGAAGCCGTCGTGTACCTGGCCTCCGATGCCTCGGCCTTCACTGTGGGCCAGGACCTTGTCCTGGACGGTGGCCAGACCGTCCTCTGACAGCGAGGGTGCGCTGGGAGACGGGCGAGGCCGGGTATCACGCGCAGATCAAAGCGGAGAACCGCGCGCGCATCATCCGCGCGGCCCGCGACCTCTTCCTCGCCCAGGGATACGACAAGACCTCCCTGGCCCGGATCACCGGGGAGGCCCGCGTCTCCACCGGCACCCTCTTCATGTGCAGTACGTCGAGCCGCCTCCGCCCGGCGATCCCCGGAACGGCCCGACTCACATCGGCCGCGACTACACCTGCCTGGTGTCGCGGCCCGGCACGGCGGCGCTGTGCCGCCTCATCAGCACCGAGCTTCCCCGGACGCCGGAACTCGCTGACATCGCCGGCACCGGCTTGGCCGTCGATCGCGGCCCCTTCTTCGACCGGCTCTGCGACTACCTCGAGGCCGAAGTGCAAGCCGGCACCCTCATCTCCCGTTCTACCGACCGACAGACGCAGACGGCATCCGCAGTGGCCGAACAGTTCCTCGGCATGATCTGCGGCCAGCTCCTGTGGGCCCAACTCGTAGGGACCGTGCGCTGAGCGTCGGCGGGCTTCGCGGATGACGTGCCATTCGGCGAACGGGCGGATGAGATCGACGTGCCGTGGTGGCGGTTCGGCCACGGTCCGCGCGACCCAGTCGGTGAAGAGGGCGAGATTCTCATCGCGTGGCGGCTGGACGCCGGCGGTGGCGAGCAGCCCGCGCGCGTAGGCGGTGGTGAATCACTCCTCGTCGTGCAAGGCGGACGATATGTATACACAAGATCTTTCATATATGGATGTATCAATGTATCGGTGGCCAGTGGAGTCCGGTCGGTAGAGGAGTTCGTGAGTCCATCGAACGGTTGAATGCGGTCCCGGCTTACGGGTGACGCGGAACAGAGCCTCCTCCCGCGAGACTTGCCAGGTCGTCGAGCCCGAGTCGCCGATGAATCGCAGATCAGACACGAGGAGAGGATTCCCACCATGTCCAGGGACTTCAGCAGGCGTCGGCTGATCGCCGCAGGCGCGGGCGTCGCGTTCGCCGGGGCCGCCGCCGGGCAGGCGTCTGCCGCGCCCGGCGCCCGAAGCGCCGGGGCTTCCCTGTTCGGAGTCCGTGAGGAGCGGCGCTCCTTGGAAGAGCTGTACGAGGCCGCCGTCGCCGAGGGCGGCAAGCTCGTCCTCTACCAGGGCGGCGACGTCGACAGCCAGGCCGCCGGCGTTCGGACCGCATGGGCCGCTGCCTTCCCCGAGGTCGAGCTGACGGTCGCCGTCGACTACAGCAAGTACCACGACGTCCGGGTCGACAACCAGCTCGCGACCGGCACTCTGGTCCCCGACGTCGTCCAGTTGCAGACCCTCCAGGACTTCACCCGCTGGAAGCGTCAGGGCAAGCTGCTGCCCTACAAGCCGGCCGGTTTCTCCGAGGTGCACAAGGGCTTCAAGGACCCCGACGGCGCGTGGACGGCACTGATGGTCATCGCCTTCAGCTTCATGTACGACATTCAGGCCGCCGGCGCCCACGCCCCGAAGACCGCCGCCGACCTGGTCGACGCCCGCTGGAGGAACGCCATCGCGTCCTCCTACCCCAACGACGACGACGCGGTTCTCTACCTCTACAGCCTCTACCAGCGCACCTACGGCTGGGACTGGGTGGCCGCCTTCGCGGCGCAGCAACCGCAGTTCGCGCGCGGCACCCACACCCCTGGCGCCGCGGTCACCGGCCGGCAGAAGACCATCGGCGTCGGTGGCTCCGGCAGCGCGGTCTCCACCTCGACCACACTGAAGTGGGTCCTCCCGGAGGATGCGCCCTTCATGGCCTGGGGCCAGCGCGCTGCGATCCTCAAGCAGGCCGCTCATCCGGCGGCGGCCAAGCTCTACATGAACTGGCAACTGTCCGAGGCTCGCCAGAAAGCGGCCTTCAACGGCTGGTCGGTCCGCGAGGACATCACTCCGAACGCGAGCCTCAAGCCCGTCTGGGACTTCCCGAACGCTCACGTCGACGGCTTCCCGGAGTTCATGGAGGACCGGGCCGAGGTCGAGCGCCTGAAGCAGACCTTCGCCCTGTACTTCGGTGAGGTCAAGGGCGACCCGTCGCCGGGGTGGTTGGGCCTGCACCCGGGGCGGTGACCACGTGGAGGGTGGTTTACCGGGGGCACACAGACGCGTCCTACACTCCTGGCACCGTTGTCGACTGCGTTCGGCCCGCCGCAGGGAGCCCGTGTGTCCCCTTCCCGTCCCGTCGCTCAGCGACGGCAGTTCCCGACCGTGCGGCACTTCGCGCACCTGGTCTTCCTGCTTCCGGTCGCGGGCACTCTCGTGCGGCTCGTCGAGCTGAACAGCGAGTTGTGCTGGAGGGTCGCACCGGCTACCGCCGCCCTCGGCCTGCTCTACATGGCCGGGCCGGCCCGCTGGGACCGTTTCGGTGCCGCGGGACGGCCGGTCTGGCTGTGGACGCTGGTACTTCTGTGGGCCTGGACCTCCTGGGAGATCCCGGTACCACTCGCCTTCGCCTACACATGGCTCGCTGTTCCGCTGGCGGTGCTGGCACTGCGGATGCCCGGGCGCGGGGTGACGGTCGCGACGGTGGGCGCGATCACGGCCGGGCTGCTCGCCTCGCTGGTACGGATCGGCGGCGTCGACGCCGATGTGCTGGGGCCCCCGCTCGCCGCCCTTGGCGCCACGGTCGTCCTCTACCGTTCCCAGCAACGTTTGAACAGCCAACTGGAGTCCACGCGCGGTGAGTTGGCGAACCGTCAGCGTGAGGCCGGACGGCTCGCCGAGCGGGCGCGAATCGCCCGGGACCTGCACGACACCCTCGCTCAGGAACTCGCGGGCAGCCGCATGCTCCTTCAGGCCGTCGAACGGGACTGGCAGCGCAACCCGGACGCCGCCCTGCGCCAGGTGCGTGCTGTCTCCCAGGCCCTCGGCGCGCACCTGGAGGAGACCCGGAGCATCATCAGCGACCTCACACCGCCCGCCCTGGAGCGGGACGACCTGGAAACCGCCCTGCGCGGGCTGTGCACCCGCCTGCAGTCCGCCACCACCGCACCGCACGTCGCCTTTCGTGCGGAAGGAGCACCTCACCTCCTGCCCACCGAACGTGCCGTGACGCTGCTGCGCGTGGCTCAGGGCCTGCTCGCCAATGCCCGCGAACACGCCCGGGCGACCCACGTCCATGTCACTCTCACCCACGGGGACGGCTGGGCGGCTGTCGAAGTCCGTGACAACGGACGGGGCTTCGACCAACGGATCGCTCAACCCGTAAGCCAGAACCGGGGGTTCGGACTGGTCGCCGCCAGGGAACGCCTGAGCTCCCTCGGCGGCACGCTCACCGTCGACAGCACCCCGGGCCACGGCACCAGCGTCCGGGCCGTACTGCCGGTGGCCGACCGCGACCTGGTCGGCGCCTCGTGACCGAGAAGACGCTGCGGGTGCTGATCGTCGACGACCACACGGTTGTACGAGCCGGTCTGCGTGCTCTTTTGGAGGGCGAGCCAGGCCTCGATGTGATAGCCGAGACGGGCGATGGCAGGGAGGCCGTACGGCTGGCCCAGCGACTGCGGCCCGACGTGGTGCTCATGGACCTGCGGCTGTCGGACGGCGCAACGTCGGACGACGGCTTCGGCGGGATCGAGGCGACACGCCGTATCACCGCCGCCGCACCGGGCGTCCATGTCGTCGTGCTGACCAGCTACAGCGGCCGTGGCGATGTCGTCCGCGCCGTCGAGGCAGGCGCCCGGGGCTACATCCTCAAGGCCGGCCCGCCCGAGGAGCTGTTCCGTGCCGTGCGCGCCGCAGCTGCCGGCGGCATGGGCTTGGCCCCCGAGGCGGCGGCTCGCCTCGTGGGTCGGCCCGCCGAACCGGGGCCCGTGTTCACCGATCGTGAGTCCGAGGTCGTTCGACTGCTCGCCGAGGGGCTCAGCAACCGGGCCATCGCCTCGGCCCTGTTCGTCACGGAAGCCACGGTCAAGACCCACCTGGTCAGGATCTATCGCAAGCTCGGCACCGAGAACCGGGCCGGCACGGTCAGTGAGGCTGTGCGGCTGGGACTGCTCGAACTGGACGTGGGCTGACCGTTCGGGGGACACCGCGTGTCCGGCCGTTGCATGCCGGAAGGGGCACCACTCTCGTGAGAGGCACCCCTTCGGCGTGAGTCCCGGCTCGCGCCGGTCAGCTCCGTGGCCGTGCTGATCAGAAGGACGCAGAAGCACTCCAGCCGTCGTCGAGATCCACGAAGCAGCCGGCCCCTGTCATGCTCCGTGCCAGACCGGACAGACGGTCGGAAGCGTCGGCCACGAGCAATGACGAGCCAGGTGCCGTGCCGGGCCGATCCCTCACCTGACTCAGGACGGCCAGAAAGACTCCCAGTACGCCCGGCTGCTCGTCGGTGAGCAAGTCGCCGGCCTCTCGGACGACGACCGTCAGGTCGTGGTCCGCGTTGTCCACCACCGTGCGCAGGCAGTCGAGGAAGGCGTCCCAGTGGTGGCCGAACCAGTCCGGGAATCCGAGCCGGCGCCCATTCGGGTCCTCGATCCCTTGCTCAAGGTGTCGGACGGCTCAACTGCGATACTCCGGAGCCACGTTGCTCATCTGTCGAGCGGTCTCGACCTGCCACGTGAACGTTGACAGGTTCGGTGGGAGAGCGGCTTTCGATGCGTGGCGCGCCTCGCGGATTTCCCGACCCAGTGGGCCGACGCGCCGCGGGTCGGTCCACTTCCTAAGCAAAGACGGACAACAGGAGGGCCATGCCCAAACCCAGCACGCTGACCAGGGTCTGCACCACCGTCTGCGTCTTGGTGGCTTGGGTGAGATCCATGCCGAAGGATTCCTTGACCAGCCAGAAGCCGGCGTGGTTCACGTAGTTCAGCCCGAGGGAGCCTGCCCCGATGGCCACCACGAGCAGCGATGCCTCCAGGCCGCCTCCGCTGACCATGGGGGCGATGATGCCGGTGGCGGAGACGATGCCGACGGTGGCGGAACCGGTGGTCAGCGACAGCAGGAGTGCGATCAGCCAGCCCAGCACGATGACGTTCAGATGCGCCCCCTTGGCGGCGGAGGCGATCGCGTCGCCGATGCCGGAGTCCTGGAGAACCTGCTTGAACGCACCACCGCCACCGATGATGAGCAGGATGGCGGCGATGGACTTCAGGCTGTCCGTCAGGGATGCGCGGACCTCCTCGCCGGAGCGGCCCGTGCCCAGAGTGGTCACGCCGAGAGCGAAGAGCAGCCCGGCGAGCATCGCCACGACGGGTTCGCCCAGGAAGGTCAGCGCGGAACTCACGGTGGTCGTCTCGTCGAGCACCGTTTCGGCGAGGGTACGCAGCAGCATGAGGGCGACAGGGACGAGCACTGCGGTGATGGCCAGCCCGGTCGGTATCCGGGAACGGGAGGTGACGTCCGTATCCGCCGATGACGCGTGCGGAGCGCCGGCCGTCAGGCTGACGGGCGACTTCTCTCGGACGGACTGCGACGCACCCGTGAACTGCGCGACAAGAGCCTCGTCCGGGCGGACCTCGGCAAGGCGCGGCGCGATCCACCGGGCGTAGACGGGGCCGGCCAGGATCACGGTGGGGACGGCGCAGACGAAGCCGACGACCATGGTGAGGCCCAGGTCGGCGTGGAGACCGGTCATGGCGGTGAGCGGCCCCGGGTGCGGCGGCAGCATGCCGTGCAGGGTGGACAGCGCGGCGATGGCCGGTACGCCGAGCAGGACGTAGGGGGAGCCCTTCGTGCCGCCCTGGGCCTCCAGCCGGCGCGCCACGCTGAAGATCAGCGGCAGCAGCACGATCAGGCCGACCTCGAAGAACATCGGGATGCCGATCACGAACGCCGCGGCCGTGACCAGCCAAGGCAGCCTTTGGGTACTGGAGCGGTCGATCAGGGCGTGGGCGAGGGCATCGGTGGCGCCCGAGTCGGACAGCAGGCGCCCGAGCATGGCGCCCAGGGCCAGCGTGATGCCCACGTCCCCGAGGGTGCCGCCGGCACCGTCCTCAAGGGACTCCACCAGTTTGGCGGCGGGCTCACCGGCGGCGAGGCCGGTGCCGACAGCGACGACGATGAGCGCGACGAACGGATGGATGCGCAAGCGGGAGTTGATGAGGTAGATCAGGGCCGTGATCGCGATGGTGAGGATGAGCAGCAACCACCAGGTGTGCGTGGTCATGCGGGTGCCTTTCGACGGACAGGTGATGGGCATGGCGAAGTGAGCCGCAGCGCGGAAGGGTGTTTGTGCGGCTGGTGTCAGGAGGGGCGGGCGGTAGGTAGCCCGGTCAGTCCAGTCCGAGATCCCTGACGAGACGGGCCACAGATGTGTCCTGTTCGGACAGGTACGCGGCGAAGGCGTCGCCGGTGGTGAACGCGTCGGTCCAGCCATGGCGGCGGAGTTCCGCTTTCCATTGCCGGGACCGGTGCATCGCCGTCAGCGCTTCGATCCACCGCTTCCGATCGGCGCCTTTGATGCCGGGCGGCGCCACGACCCCCCGCCAGTTGCTGAAGACCAGGTCGATGCCGGACGCCTTGAGGGTCGGTACTCCGGGCAGTGCGTCGATCGGTCGTGGGCTGGTCACCGCCAGGACCCTGAGCTGACTGGCGTCGATCTGGTCGAGGAACTCGCCGAACCCGGTGGTGGCGAAGTCGACCTTGCCGTCGAGGAGAGCGGGCAGCAGGTCGCCGCCACCGCCGCCATAGGCGACGTAGCCGACCCGATGCGGCTTGATACCGACGGCCTTGGCCAGCTCCATGGCCAGCAGGTGGTCCGGTCCGCCGGGTGAGGATCCGCCCCCGACCTTCAGGCTCGCGGGATTCCTCTTCCAGGCGGCGATCACATCGTCGATCGACCGGTAGGGCGAGTCACGGCGCACGACCACCGCGCCGGCCTCCTCGACCAGCCGGGCCAGCGGAGTGGTCTCGATGACGGACGCCTTCGCGTGTGCCACGTGCGACGCACCGATCACTCCGAGACCCATCTGCAGAACGAGCCGGCCGTTGCCCCGCTCGTTCACGATGCGCTGCAGGCCGACCGTGCCGCCCGCTCCCGGCAGGTTGAAGACCTGCACGCCGGAGTCCACACCGGTCTCCTGCAGCACGCGGGCCACTGTCCGGGCCGTGGTGTCGTAGCCGCCACCGGGGGTGTTCGGAACCATGATCCGCAGCCCGGTGTCGGCCCCTTCCCCGTCGGGCAGCACCTGGCACCCGGTGACGAGAAGCAGTGACAGCGCGAGGAGGGCACCGCGAAGGGCGTGCGAGCGACCTCTCATGGCACCTCTCTTCCGCAGCCGTCGGGATGGACGTCATGATTGTGCGGCCCGTGGTGCGAGCCGCCCAGTTTGTGTCAGCAGTAGAGATTGAGTTCGTTGTGGTCACCAGTTTTCGGCGTCATACCCTCGCGGGCGAGATGCTGGCGCTGCAGCTCGCCATCGTCGTGGTCGTGCTGCTGGCGGTCGCGGCGCTCTCGCTCGCCCAGTCGGAGGCCACCTTCAGCCGGGTCGAGGGCCGCCGCGTGAGTGCGCTGGCCGAGCAGTTGGCCGCCAATCCACTGGTGCGCAACCAGCTCCCACGACCGGCGCCGGAGGAGACGCTGGCCCCGCTGACGCACTCCACGCTGGTGCAGTCCGGGATCACCTCCGTGACGATCGCCGACTCCTCCGGTCGCATCGTCAGTTCGACCAACCCGACGGTCATCGGTGACCGGTTGCGGCTCGGGCCGGGGGTGGCCCGCGGACGGGGCTGGTCCGGCTCGCTCACCTGGGACGGCAGCCGCGAACTGGTGGCGCAGGTGCCGGTGCTCGGCGCGGCGAGCGGGGACCTGGGGCGCACCATGGGCACCGTCATGATCGGGGAGGCGTCCCCGACGGTGTGGCAGCGGCTCAGCGGTGCTTCTTCCTATCTCCTCGCCTACCTGGGCATCGCCAGCGGGCTGGGCCTCGCCGGCTCCTGGCTGCTGGCCCGACGGGTCAAACGGCAGACGCTCGGTCTGGAGCCGCGAGAGATCACCGGGCTCGCCGAACACCGCGAGGCCATGCTGTACGGGATCGCCGAGGGCGTGATCGCCCTGGATCCCCAGCAGCGCCTCACCCTGGTGAACGAGGTGGGCAGACAGCTGCTCGACCTGCCCGAGGAGTGCGTGGGCCGTACGCTGGGCGAGCTCGGCATCGACGGCCGTCTTCACGACGTACTCACCGGCACCCGGCCCGAAGCGGAGCACGGGCCCGACGAAGTGGTCATCCGGCACGGTCGCGTGCTGGTGATGAACAGGATGACCGTCACGAAGAACGACCGCCTGCTCGGCTCGGTCACCACGCTGCGGGACCGCACCGAACTGGCTCGGCTGGAACGCGAGATCGGCTCCTTCCGCAGCACGTCCGAGCTGCTACGGGCCCAGACACACGAGTTCGCCAACCAGCTGCACACCATCTCCGGACTCATCCAGATCGGCGAGCAGGACGAGGTCGTACGCTACGTCCGGGCGCTCACCCGGCGCCGCCAGTCCCTGGACATGACCATCGGCCGCCGCATCCACGATCCGGCCGTCGCCGCCCTCCTCATGGCGAAGGACTCCCTCGCGGCCGAACGCAGGATCACCCTGAAGATCTCGGACGTCACCTCCCTCGGCCGGCTCGCTTCGGAGGACGCCGCCGACGTGGCGACCGTGGTCGGCAACCTGGTCGACAACGCCATCGACGCCGCAGCCGGAAGCGGCCTCGACGACCGGGAACCCTGGATCGAGGTCGAACTCCGACAGGACGCGTCCAGCGTGGAGATCGTGGTGTGCGACTCGGGCCCGGGCGTGGCTCCCGAACTCGCCCAGGAGGTCTTCCACCACGGTTTCACCACCAAGGCCGCCGCAGAGGGCGAGCGGGGCATCGGCCTTGCACTCACCCAGCTCGTCTGTGAACGACGGGGCGGGGAGATCAGGGTGACCAACACCGCCGAAGGCGCCCGGTTCACCGCGCGCATGTCCGTGAGCCACTCAACGGAAGCGATCGAGGAAGGAGCGGCACGTTGACGGACACCTCCGGCACGATCGACGTTCTCGTCGTCGACGACGACTTCATGGTGGCTCGGGTCCACCGCACCTTCGTCGAGCGGGTGCCTGCGTTCAGGGTCGTCGGCACCGCGGGCACGGGTGAGCAGGCCATCACCGCAGTCGACGAACTGCGCCCGGATCTCGTTCTCCTCGATCTATATCTCCCCGATGTCTTCGGCCTGGACGTCATCCCGCGGCTGCGCACCGCGGGACACGACTGCGACATCATGGTCATCAGTGCCGCGCGCGAGGCCGACACCGTGCGCGGCGCGGTCCGCCACGGTGTCGTGGACTACCTCCTCAAACCCTTCGACTACGAGGACCTGAAGCCCCGCCTGGACCGGTACGCCGCACGGCGCGGCAGGCTTCTCACCACGGTGGTGCGCGGCCAGGCCGACATCGACCGGGCTCTGTCCGCAGGGTCTGTCCCCGCTGCTGTCGCCGGACTCCCGAAGGGCCTGAGCGTGGAGACCGCCGACCTCGTCCAACGCACGCTTCGTGATGCGGACGGCACCCTGTCGGCCGCCGAATGCGCGGCCGCCACCGGTATCTCCCGTGTCAGCGCCCGCCGTTACCTGGAGCACTTCCACACCACCGGCACGGCGGCCGTCGCCCTGCGCTACGGCGCGGCCGGCCGGCCCGAGCGGCGCTATGGCTGGCGAGGGTGAGAAAGAGACTGTCCCTCCCATCATCGGAATCGGTCTGAAGTGCGACGTAGGGGGATTCTCGAATCAGACTCCGCCCCGAGTTCCGAGGCGGAGCCTCTGCGCGCTGGAAGGTGAATCGGCTGCGGGCGAGTTTCGAGGCGCGGATGCTGGTTGGGTTCGTCCTTCCAGGACGCGTTCTGGACGCAGGTTGGACACGAGGATCGGAAAAGACCGACAAGGGCTGAGAAGGGGTGAGGTGTCAAACCGCTCCTGAGCTGGGAAAACGGCCAAGATTGGCGTTGATCGGCAAGGGGCGCCAAGATCCTCGAAGAACTCATAATCCGTCGGCCGTGGGTTCGAGTCCCACCCGCCCCACCATGCACGTCCAATCCCCTGCGGAAACGTCTCATCAGGGGTGTGGATTCAGGAGTTTGGGTCACGGGGTTGAATCCGCCGCCCGTCGGTGCCGACCGGGCATGGGGCACCAGGTGTAGTGGGCGTCGAGGGCACCGTGGCTTCTGAGCGGCGGCGAGGTTTCATCCCTTCTGCCCGGGTTACTCGTCGGACATGTCCGGATGCTACGGCGGCAACCCCGCGGGGACGGCATCCTCCGCATTGCCGACGTCACGGAACCATGCTGCCGAGACGCGTGCTCCGGAGCTTCTGACAGCGGCCTGGACACACGGATGACCGATGGACATGCCTGCTGTGCCGGGTGCTGCCCTGGGAGGAGCCATGGAACTGGCCGACTGGCTGCTCGCGCCGGGCGAGCGGGGTAACCCCGCGACCCGTCTGGAGAGCCGACGGCCCGGAGGCGCGGCGTGGTCGACGGGCAACCGGGTGCGTCCCCTCGTCCACGGCGCGATGTACTTCGGTGAACTGCTCAAGGCCGTCCGCGCCCAACAGCCGGGCGACCTGCTGCTGTTCACCGACTGGCGCGGCGACCCCGACGAACGGCTCGCCGGCCCCGGCAGCGAGATCGGCCAGGTGCTGTGTGCGGCGGCCGAACGCGGTGTCGTCGTCAAGGGGCTGATCTGGCGTTCCCATCTGGACCGCTTCCAGTTCAGCGAACGCGAGAACCGTCACCTCGGTGAGGAGATCAGAGCGGCGGGCGGTGAGTGCCTGCTCGACATGCGGGTGCGCCCCGGCGGCTCGCACCACCAGAAGTCCGTCGTACTGCGCCACCCGGGACGGCCTGAACGGGACGTCGCCTTCGTCGGCGGCATCGACCTGTGCCACAGCCGCCGCGACGACACCGCGCACCAGGGCGACCCGCTCAGTCAGCCGTTCGCCGCCGCATACGGGGCGCGTCCGCCCTGGCACGACATTCAGCTCGCGATCCACGGTCCCGCCGTCGGGGATGTCGAAGCCAACTTCCGCGAACGCTGGGAGGACCCGGCCCCGCTCAGCCGCAGCCCCCTGGGGCGGCTGCGAGAGCTCCTGCGCCATGAGGACACCACCGCGGACAAGCTCCCTCCGCAACTGGACGACCCGGAGCCCTGCGGAGCGCAGACCGTGCAGTTGCTGCGCACCTACCCGGCCCGTGTCCACGGCTACGACTTCGCCCCGCACGGCGAGCGCAGCATCGCCCGCGGCTACCAGAAGGTCCTGCGCCGGGCCCGGTCGCTGGTCTATCTGGAAGATCAGTACCTGTGGTCCGCGCACGTCGTCAGGTGCTTCGCCGAGGCGCTGGCCGCCCACCCCGGGCTGCGGCTCATCGCGGTCATTCCCGCCCAGCCCGACGAGGACGGGCGGGTGGCGCACGCGATGAACCTCGTCGGGCGGATCAGCGCCCTGAAGCTGCTGCGCCGGGCGGGCGGCGACCGTGTCGCCGTCTACGCGCCGGAGAACCACGCCGGGACTCCCGTGTACGTCCACGCCAAGGTCTGCGTCATCGACGACGTGTGGTCCTCGGTCGGCTCGGACAACGTCAACCGCCGCTCCTGGACGCACGATTCCGAGCTGAGCTGCGCCGTCGTGGACGAGACGATCGACCCCCGTGAGCCGCGCGACCCCGGAGGGCTCGGCGACGGAGCCCGTTCCTACGCCCGCGACCTGCGACTCGAACTGGCCTGTGAGCATCTGGACCGCGCTGACCCGGAGGGGCTGTGCGACCCGGAGAAGACGTTCCGCGCCTTCGCGGAGTCGGCCGCCGCGCTGGACGCGTGGCACGACGGCGGACGCCAGGGACCCCGGCCTCCCGGCCGCCTGCGGACCTACCGCACCCCGCGTCTGTCGCCCACCACGACGGCCCTGGTCACCCCGCTCTACCGACTGCTCGCCGACCCCGACGGCCGCCCCCTGGCACTCCGCCGCAGGAACGCGTACTGAAGGTTCCTGGGCGGAGGCTTTTCGACCGTTCGCCGCCCCGTCCCGCCGGCCGGGCCGTTGCCGACTACTTCGGCTCCGCGAGCGTACGGACCAACGGGGCGGCCTCCGGCATGGCGCGGGCTCAGCCGTTCGGGCCGGCCGGGGTGGTGGTCGTCTTGAAGCCCTCGGTCTTGTTGGCCTGGACGGCGAAGTCATTGGTGAACGTCTTGCTCAGGTCCACCGATCCCTTCACGTTGCCGACCAGTTTCTCCGTCGCCAGAGAGGTCTTCGGGCCGCCGGCCGGCATGAGACCGTCCGGGAGGAACTGGCCCTTGTCCTCGTTCAGGGCCGCGATGTAGTCGGCCTTGGTCACCAGTTGGTTGGACACGAACGACGCCGGCAGCTTGTTCGCGATGTCGGCCGCGCTGTGGGTGCTGATCCAGTGCATGGTGGCGACGAGCGCGTCGACGACCTTCTGCACCGTGTCCTTGTGCGCGTTCACCCAGTCGGTGCGGGCGAGCACGCTGGCGGCGGGATAGGCGCCGCCCATCGCCGCCGTGGCGCCGGAGGTGGTGGCCAGGTCGATCGCGGACGTGCCGACGCCCTTCTTCTGGATCGCGGCCACCGTCGGCTGCGTCGTCATCACGCAGTCGACCTTGCCGTTCTGCAGCGCGGCGATGGCGGTGGAGCCCGCGCCGACCCCGATCCGGTGGAACTGGCTGGTCTTGACGCCCTGCTTGGCGGCCAGGAACTGGGTGAGGGTGTCGGTGCCGGACCCCAGGTCGGTGACGCCGAGGGTCTTGCCCTTGAAGTCGGCGGCCGAGTGGACTCCCGACTTGGCGGTGCACATCTCGCGCTCGCCCGGTGCGCCGGAGAGCTGTACGACGTCCTCGACGGCCTTGCCCTTCGCCTGGAACTCGATCGTGTGGTTGTACCAGGCGCCCGCCATGTCCACCTGGCCCGAGGCCATGGCCTCCTCGGCGCCCACGCCGCCGTCCTGCTCGGTGCTCAACTGCATGTTGACGCCGTACTTCTTGTAGAAGCCGAGCTGCTGGGCGAGCTGGTAGGGCAGGTAGATCTGCTTGTCGAGGCCGCCGGCCATGAGCTTGACGGTCGGCGTGGAGCCCGAACCGCCGGTCGAGGCCGAGGAGTTGCCGGAACAGGCACTGGTGGCGCCGAGGGCGAGGACGGCGAGGACGGACGCGGCGACGGCGACGGGTCGTCTGGACATGGCTGATCACATTCCTTTGCTGAGGGTGAAGGTGTGGGAACGAAGAGGGGGTGACTGCGGCGGTTTCAGAGGGAGTTCGCCTCGGTCGGGGCCGGCGGGCGCCAGGACAGCAGCCGGTGTTCGAGCTTGCCGATCAGCCACTCGGCGCCGAGCACGATGACCGAGATGACGAGCATCGTGGCGAACACGCCGTTGGGGTCGAAGTTGTTCTGCGCGGTCTTGATGACCAGGCCGAGGCCGCTCTGCGCGCCGAGCACCTCGCCGACCAGCGCGCCGACGATGGCGAAGCCGAAGGCGCTGTGCAGGCTGGCGATGATCCAGGTGAGTGCGGAGGGCACGGTGACGTGCCGGATGATCTGCCACTGCGAGGCGCCGAGGACCCTGGTGTTGGCGAGGATGTTGCGGTCGACCTCGCGGACGCCCTGGAAGGCGTTGAAGAAGACGATGAAGAACACCAGCACCGCGGCGAGCAGGATCTTCGGCAGCACGCCGATGCCGAACGCGACGATGAAGATCGAGCCGAGGACGATCCGCGGGATCGCGTTGACCATCTTGATGTAGGGGCCGAGCACGTCGGCGAGGAAGCGGCTCTGGCCGAGCGCGACGCCGAAGACCACTCCCGTGACGGCCCCGAGGGCGAAGCCGACGAGCGCCTCCTGGATCGTTGTCCAGATGTTCGAGTAGAAGGACCCGAACTCGGTGCCGTGCCGGAAGAGATCGACCAGCCGCTTGGCGATGCCGGACGGCTGCCCGAAGAAGAACGGGTCGACGATCCCCCAGGCGGTGAAGGTCTGCCAGCCGCCGAGGACGAAGACCGCGAGCCCGACGCGCCCCGCCCACACCAGCGCGGTGCGCCGCCGGACGGCGCTCCTGGCGGCGGCCGCGGCCGAGACCTGGGAGCCGTTCGCGGCCGGGGCGGTGGAAACAGCGGACGTCGTGCTCATGCCGTACCTCCTGCGGTGCGTGCGTAGGCGCGCTCCACCTCTTCACGCAGGCAGTCCCAGATCTGGTGCTGGAGTTCGATGAAGCGGGGCTGGAAGCGGATCTCCTGGACCGCGCCGCGCGGACGCGGCAGGTCGATGTCGAAGACCGCCTTGACCGAGCCGGGGCTGGACGTCATGACGACGACCCGGTCGGCGAGCGCCACGGCCTCGTCGAGGTCGTGGGTGATGAAGATGACCGACGGACGGATCTGCTCCCACAGGCCGAGGAGTTCGGTCGACATGATCGCCTTGGTCTGCACGTCCAGGGCGCCGAACGGCTCGTCCATGATGAGGATCTTGGGTTCGTTGATCAGTGCCGCGGCCATCGCCACGCGCTTGCGCATGCCGCCGGAGAGCTGGTGCGGGTAGCGGTCCTCGAACCCCGTCAGGCCCACCCGGCGCAGCCAGTCGCGTGCCGAGGCGTGGGCCCGCTGCTTGGGCACCCTGCGGAAGACGGGGCCCATCAGGACGTTGCCGAGGACCGTCTTCCAGGGCAGCAGGGCGTCGGTCTGGAACATGAAGCTGACGCCGTCGGTGACACCGTCCACCTCACGGCCGCCGACCTTGACCGAGCCCTCGCTGGGCCGGTCGAGGCCGGACACCATGCTCAGTGTCGTCGACTTGCCGCAGCCGGTCGGGCCGACCACCGCGCAGAACTGGCCCGGCTCCACGGTGAACGAGACGTCCTGGAGTGCCGTGAACACCTCACCCGCGGGAGTCAGAAAGCGTTTGGTGAGCCCTGAGATCTCGACTCGGGCGCTGTCCTGGCCGGTCGTCTCGGCGACGGGGCCGGCCGCGACGTCGTTTCGCGAAGCCATCTGAGGCTGTCTCCTTCCCCTCTCGGAGGTCCTCGGAGGTCGAGGAAGGCAGACGCTAGAGGCCGGGCGGTGTTACGTCGCTGTTTCAGACGTATCCCGCGTTAGTCGTGTTAACAGGGGTTCTGCGCATTCTGCTCAGCGGGTCGAGGGGTGGGCAGAATGTCGGCGATGGGACACAATCACGCCACCACGGGTACGGCGAAGGGGCCGGGCCCGGCAGCACGACAAGGGCGAAGGCACCTGTGATGCCCCTCCGAATCAGGATCGGCCGCGGCGGGAAGGGGAGGCTCTCCGCGCGGATCCTGGCCAACCAGCTCGCCATTCTGGCCCTCACCGGAGCCATCGGCTTCGTCCTGTTCGCGTTCGCCCAGCGGTCCGAGATCGACCGCGCCTACGAGCAGCGGGCGCTGGACATCGCGCAGACCACGGCCGCCGACCCGCAGATCCGGCACGCCATGGAGTACGGCGGTGGCGGCGACGTCGTCCAGACGGTCGCCGAACGCATACGGAAGGCGTCGGGGGCGTCGTACGTGGTCGTGATCGACCTACGGGGCGTCCGCCACTCGCACCCCGACCCGGCGCTGATCGGCGAGCCGGTGGGCGATCCGATCGTGGTCCTCGACGGCCGTCCCCACGTCGGCTCCGACCAGGGCGCGACCGGGCGGTCCGCCAACGGCAAGGCGCCGCTGTACGGACCCACGGGCAAGCTGGTCGGCGAGGTCTCGGCCGGCATCCCGGAACGCGATGTGCTCGGCGAGCTGTGGCGGGAGCTGCCCACCTTCGGCCTGTACAGCGCGATCGCCGTCGCACTCGGCTCGGCTGCCGCGTTCCTGCTGGCCAGGCGGCTGAAGCGGTCGACCTTCGGGCTGGAACTGGAGGAGATCGCCGGACTGTTCCAGGACCGCGAGGCCATGCTCCACGGCATCCGGGAGGGCGTGCTCGCCTTCGCTCCCGACGGCCGGATCACCGTGGTCAACGACGAGGCCCGCAATCTGCTCGGCCTCGGCACGGCGCTCGGCAGCCGGCTCGACGAGGTGCTGCCCGACGGGCGGCTGCGCCGCGCCCTGGACGGCACCCTGACCGGCACCGACCTCAACGTGCTGACCGACGACCACTGCCTGGTCGTCAACCGGATGCCGGTGACGCTGCAAGGCCGCGAACTGGGCGCGGTGGTCACCGTGCGCGACCGCACCGAGCTGATCGGACTGCTGCGCGAACTGGACTCGGTGCGCGGGCTGACCGACGCCCTGCGCGCCCAGCAGCACGAGTTCACCAACCGCATGCACACCGTGGCCGGGCTGCTGGACATCGGCGACCACGACGCCGCCTTCGAGTACGCCGTGGAGTCGGCCGGCGCCGACCAGGCGCTGACCGAGTCCGTGCGCGAACGGATCGGCAGCGCGCTGCTCGTGGGGCTGATCGTCGCCAAGACCACGGTGGCCGCGGAACGCGGGGTACGGATGGTGCTGAGTGAGGACTCCGCGCTCGGCGAGGACCCGCCGCATCTGCGACGGCTGCTGACCATCGTCGGCAACCTGCTGGACAACGCGATCGACGCGGCCTCCGGCGGACCGCCCCCGGCGGGTGGCCGGGAGGTGCTGCTCTCGCTGGTCGAGGCCGTCGACCTGGTGATGGTGCGGGTCGCCGACAGCGGCCCGGGGATTCCGCCGGGCGCCACCGAGTCGATCTTCGAGGACGGCTGGTCGACCCGGCCCGACCGGGGCACCGCCCGGCGCGGGCTGGGCCTGGCCCTCGTCCACCGGCTCACCCAGCGGCACGGCGGGACGATCACGGTCAGTGAGGGGCCGGGCGCGGTCTTCACCGTCGTACTGCCCCTGCCGGACGCCACTCCCGTGCCACGCGACGCACAGTTGACGACGGCCTCGACGACCGGAGGTGACCGCGGATGATACGGACGCTGGTGGTGGACGACGACTTCCGGGTCGGTCACATCCACTGCGACTACGCGTCCCGCATCGAGGACTTCGAGGTGGTCGGCCGGGCGGCGACCGTGGCCGAGACGCTGGACGCGGTGCGCACCCTCCACCCCGACCTGCTGCTGCTCGACGTCTTCCTGCCCGACGGCAGCGGACTCGACGTGCTGCGGCGGCTCAGCTCGGACGAGGGCGGCGCCCGCCCCGACGTCATCATGATTACCGCCGACCGGGACATCACCTCGGTACGGACCGCCATGAAGCTCGGCGCCGTGGGCTACCTGGTCAAGCCGTTCGGCTCCGCCGACCTGGCCGAACGACTCACCGCCTACCGCGAACTCCACCACCGGGTGGCCGCGTTGGGCCTCGCCCCACGCACCGACCAGGCCGACGTGGACGCCCTCTTCAGCGCCGCCCGGCCACCGGCCGTCCCCCGGGTCCCGGCCAAGGGGCACTCCGCACCCACCCTCGCCCTCCTGCACCAGGTCCTGCGCACCGCCCACGACCCCCTGTCCGCAGCCCAGGCCGCCGAACTCACCGGCGTCTCCCGCGCCACGGCCCAGCGGTATCTCTCCTACCTCGTACGGGAGGGCATGGTTCGGCTCGAACTCCGCTACGGAGCCACCGGCCGTCCCGAACACCGTTACCGGATCGCCCGCTGAGCCGGGCGTCGAGCCCACCTGGCAGCTGTGCCGCCCGTCCGCAGAGTGCAGCTCACCAGCAGGGCGTTCGCAACACGCCAGCAAACCGGCACATCGCTCCCACAAACACCGCGGCGCACCCCACGGAACCAGCCCGAGACGCCGCTTGACATCCATAGGGGCATCAACGCAGCAGCGGAGAGCTTCTTCGCGGTCCTGAAAGCCGGGATCGGCAGACCGTATGGGCGACCAGGGCCGCGGCTCGACAGGACGTCTTCCGGTGGATCGCCGAGTATTACAACCGAGAGCGGCTCCACTCGACCATCGGCTACATCACGCCGCACCAGGCGAGGACCCGCTTCCACCAACGGCTGGACCTCGCGGCACAAGACGCAAGTTACGGCACCTACGGGGTCCACTTCACTATCGTCTGGCCCCCGAATCAGCCGACGAACTGTCTGAGGCCGTCGGTAACACTCTCCAGTGATGGTGGCCGACACCGGGCGGGAACCTTCCAGGACTTCGGACGGAGAACTACTACCTCAACCTGATCGTTGGGGTGCCATCGGCAGGGACTCTTCGAGTTGTACCGCGAGGCAGGCCGACGGCCGGTTTCGCCGCATTCCGTGCGCACCGCCCGTCCCTGTGGCCACGTTCGCCGCGGGCGCCGACATGCAGATCGGCCCGGCCGACCCGGGGCGTGGGCGCCCTCGGCGGGCGGACGGCACCGCCGCGCCGCCCGCCGAGGGTCGGCTCAGCAGTAGTTCCAGGTGCCGCTGACGTAGTTCAGATTGTCCGAGGACATGTAGCCGATGTTGGCTACAGAGTCCCCCTTGACCCTCCCGAGGAACCACAGCACACCCGAGTCCGGGTTTATGGCCCCGCACCACACGTAGAAGGTGCTGCCCGTGCTCACCGAACGGACGTTGCCACAGACCGAGCCGACACCGACCTTCAGGTTGTACGTGCCTTTCAACGTGGTTACGAGGGAGGAGTTGTTCGTCTGGTTCGTGCCCCAGCAGGTCGCGGTCGCTGCCGCCTGCGCCGTGGTCGCCGTGGCGAGCCCGGTCACGCTCGTCAGCAGCGCGGTGGCTGCGAGCACCACGCCGACCTTGTGCTTGATCCGCTGCATGCCCATGGTGACTCCTTCGTCCTGAGATCCGTAGTAGCTGTCTTCTCGCGGGTAGAACGGGGGAGGGCAGGCATTTGCGTGAAACATGACAACCCTCCGGTTCTCGTGTTGTGCTGGTTCCTGTCCTGGACCACCGTGCGTGGCCGACCGTCGGCGAACCTTGGCTAAACGTTGAATTGGCTGGTCGAAGGCCCTACGGCAGGGTGAAGACTTGAGACTCGGGGAGTGCGATGACGTGACGGTTGAGTTCGATTACTCGGCAGCGTCGGGGCACGTGTGGACGGCCGGACCCTTGATCTGGGCATGACCGGCAGCGGACCCGCGTGAACTCGTGCATCCCCTGCGCCGAGAGGTTCCGGGCGGGGTGGAACTGTCAGAAATGGGGAGACCCGCACGTGCTGCCTGAAGGGGGGCGGGCAAGTGTCCTGGCGATTCAACCCAGCGCCCGGGTGACCCTCGCCGCCGCCGGACTTCTCGCCGCCACCGGAGTGGCGTCCCGATCCGGCGTGGCCGTCGGCCCCGGAGAACTGGCCGTTCTGGATCTGGGCAGATGACCTGTCGAGCTCGCAGCCCGGCGCCGAGCATGCTGCCGCTCCCTCACCGGAGATGCCTGCGGCGACCTCTGCCACGGTCTCAAGCCCGGAGGTCGAGAGCCTGCCGTCCGACAGGGCACGTGCCGCCTCCACACGGGCCGTCGGCCGCCAGGCCGCGCAGCCGGCCCTGGGTTCGGTTGAGGCGGTCGGCGAGCCGGCGGCCGACTGCGAGGCCCGGTGCGTCGCAGTCGATCCGGGCCGGCAGTCGTCGGACCGTCGTTTCCGCAGGCAAGGACCGTTGGGGGAACAGGGGGTCGAGTCGCACGCCGACGTGTTCCAGGACGTGTGGTGGAGCGTCGGTGATCCATTCGCCGACCGCGAGCAGTGACGTTGCCCCCGCCGGCACCGCTCACGCGGCCAGGGCAAGGACGCCCACCAGAGCGTGGCGCACTCCACGGGGATCACGCGGGTCGGGACAGGCGGGATCAGCGATGATCCTTCGGCAGGCACGGTCTTCCAGACAGAGCACGGGGCGTCGAGAACTCCATGATCTTGGAAGCCGTGCCTGTTCCGCTCTCCCTGGCGGACCGTCATGAACCGGATACCCGGCGACTACGCCGAAGCCCTGGGTCAGGGCCAGTGCCGCCGAAACAGCCCGGTTCCCAGGCGCAGGGCAGCGATACGTCTATCCGGAACGGGAGGCGGCGGCAGACCTCCGGGCCTGGGCGGGGCAGTTCGCGTCGCGCCCTTCGGCGCTCCAAGGGCTCTTGGCGCCTCTCACGGTGGCCTTGATGACCACCTCCACCGATACGACGTCCGGGTCCTCGGCGTGGCGGGCGCCGGCGGCCGTACAGACCACCTGGGCGAGGGCGTCCCCGACCAGCGGCTTGACAGTGGCCGGGAAATCCGACGGGTCGTCGAAGCGCAGCTCGATCGACACCTTTGCGCCATCGGCCCGGACCGTCGGATCCTTCTTCAGCTTCCGCAGCCGGCTGCCCATGCCCACACTCAGTTCGGATCTGGTCGGGCCCCGGAACAACAGTCGTACGGCCGCTTCGACGCTGGGCCGCTGGGGGATCCTGCGGGGGACCGCGACCAGGCCGAGCTTGCCCGTGAAGTAGAGCGTGATGGTCGACCGGACACCGGTGGCGGGTTCCCCCGAGCCCACCACACCGGTCGTGGGGATGCCGCAGGCGCCGAGCAGGAGTGCCCCCGCGAGAAGAAGCAGCGCGGGCCGGACGGCCCGGTGGACAGCGCTCACGGATGGCTCCCCTCGGCCGGTTCGGCAGGTACTGGTGGTGGCTCGTCCTGTCGCAGCGGGAGCTCTACGGTGAAGACGGCGCCGCCGTGCGCACCGTTCGCCGCCTGGATGGTGCCGCCGTGCAGGTGGACGTTCTCCGCGGTGATGGCGAGTCCGAGGCCGCTGCCCTCGGTCCTGGTGCGGGCCGTGTCCGATTTGTAGAAGCGGTCGAAGACGTGGGGCAGGACGCTTTCGGGGATGCCCGGTCCACTGTCCAGCACTTCGATGACCGCCCGCCGCCCGTCGTCCGGGTGTTCCCACTCGTAGAGGTCCAGCCGTACGGGGCGCCCACCGTGACGGAGGGCGTTCCCGACCAGGTTGGCGACGATCACGTCGAGGCGGCGCGGGTCGAGGCTGCCGCGGAGTGTCCCCGGCGGTGGAAGCCGTGCCTCGACCGTCTCCAGCCAGGCGCGGGAGGCGAGGGTGCGCCGGACGGAGTCCGCGAGGTCGATCTCGTCCAGGTGCAGACTGGCCGCGCCGGCGTCGAAGCGGGACATCTCCATCAGGTCCTCGACCAGGCGGGCCAGCTTGACGGTTTCCTCGCTGATGAGCCGTACGGCGGTGGCGGTGTCGGGGTCGAGTTGGGCCGCGTCCTCGTCGAGGATGTCGGTGACCGCGGACATGGCGGCCAGAGGGGTGCGCAGTTCGTGGGAGACGTCGGCGGCGAAGCGGCGGGCGCGGGTTTCCATGCGGCGCAGTTCGGCGACCGACTCCTCCAGCGCGGCGGCGGTGTCGTTGAAGGTGTGGGAGAGGTCGGCGAGTTCGTCGGAGCCGTTGACGGTGAGCCGGGTGTCGAGGTGGCCCTCGGCGATGCTGCGGGTGGCCCGGCGCAGTTCGCGTACCGGCCGCAGTACGCCACGGGCGGCCAGCAGTGCGAGCAGGACGGCCAGGATCAGCGCGGGAACGGTGGCTCGCTCGATGGCGGGGACCAGGGCCTGGACGTAGGCCTGTTCGGTGGTCTGCGGCACCGTCAGGAAGACGGCGAGCCCGGACGGGTCGGACGTGGGCCGCTCCGCGGTGCCGAAGGTGACCGGCAGGCCGACGACGAGTGCGGGGCTGCCGTGTCTGGTCACCCGCTGGAAGACGGTGTTACCGCCGGAGGCCACGGCCCTGCGCAGGTCGGGCGTCAGCTGTTCGAACGGGTCCTGCGGTGAGGAGGTGGCGCTCAGGCCGCCGTAAGTGGCCAGCACGCGCCAGTTCTTCGACGGTTCGGAGCGCGCCAACTGCTGTGCGAACAGGTTCAGTTGGCTCTGGTCCGGGGGAAAGTCGAGGTCGGGGGCGAGGGTGCCGACATGGTCGCGGAACTGCGCGATCACCCCGTCCTGGCTCTGCTGGAGCACCCCCGTGCGCGCCTCCCGGAACGTCAGGGCGCCGGTGGTCAGGGTGGCGATGCCGGCGACCAGCAGGAAGGCCATCAGCAGTCGGCCGCGCAGGCCGCGCAGCGGCGGGGGTGCCTTCACCGTGACCTGAACTGGTAGCCGAAGCCGCGCACGGTCTGTATGTAGCGGGGCTGTCCCGGAGGCTCGCCCATCTTGGTGCGCAGCCGTTTGACGCAGGCGTCCACCAGCCGTGAGTCGCCGTGGTAGCTGTGTTCCCAGACGGCTTCCAGGAGCTGCTGTCGGCTGAACACCTGACCGGGCGAGGCGGAGAGGGTGAGTAGGAGCCGTAGTTCGGAGGGGGCGAGGGCGACCGGTGCGCCTTGGTGGGTGACGGTCAACGCGGCCCGGTCGATGGTCAGTTCTCCATGGGTTTCTGTCTTCGGCGTGGTTCCGTCGGCGGGTGTGCCGCCGACCCGTCGCAGGACGGCACGGATGCGGGCTTCGAGCACGCGGGCCTGGACGGGCTTGACGACGTAGTCGTCGGCTCCCGCTTCGAGCCCGACCACGATGTCCATGTCGTCGCCCCGGGCGGTCGCCATGATGATCGGAACCTGGTCGTCGGCCCCGCGGATGCGGCGGCACACGTCGAGCCCGGACAGGCCGGGCAGCATCAGATCGAGGACGACGACGTCCGGCCGGAACGACCGCAGCTGTTCCAGCCCGTCCTCACCCGTCCCGGCGGCGGCCACGTCGTGTCCCTGGCGGCGCAGCGCGAGTTGGACACCTTCACGCACGGCGCGGTCGTCTTCGATGAGCAGGACACGTGGCATGTGCTCAGTATCCGTACAACACCAGGCCAGGCCGGTGCTGTTACCGGACGATCACATACTCGCGGGCGGGTGGGCGGACCCGGCGTCCTGCCGCCGCCCATCGGCTGTTGCCGTTTGATCACACTCCGGGCCAGTTCCCATCACACCGCGGGTCCAGCCTCATCCACCATGAACTCACACACGAGCAAGCCCAAGAGGGTCCGCGTTTCCGTGGCCACCGCCCTGGCGATCGGCCTGCTGCCGGTCCTGGCCGCCTGCGGCGGTTCGAGCGACAAGACCGGGGCGAGCTCCGACTCCACGGCCGGCGGTGCGAACGCGGCGAACGACAGTACGACGAACGCCGACGGGGCAGTGCAGCTCACCGTCCCGGACGGCGCGGACGCCGAGACCAAGAAGACGTACATCCAGCAGAACACCCTCGCGGCCTGCATGAAGAAGCAGGGCTTCACCTACACACCGCACGTGGTGACAGCGAGCGGCGACGACTCCTTCGCCGGGCTGGAAGCGGAGGACTACGCGGCGGCGAAGAAGTCCCGGGAGAAGTACGGGTTCGGCAACTACGCCGCCGCCGTCTACCCCGACGACCCCAATGCCCCCTTCGGCAACCCCGGAGGGAAGGCGGGAGAAAAGCGGACCGACGGCGTCGCCGACGACGACGAGAAGGGGTTCACCCCCGCCCAGCAGAAGGCGTACGAGGAGGCGCTGTCGGGCCCCCAGGCCAAGTCCAAGGCGGACGAGAAGATCGGCGGCTGCGAACTCAAGGCGTCGATAGCCGTGAACGGACACGCGCTGAGCGCCGCCGAGCAGAAAAAGGCGGAGAACGCCAAGGCGGAGGCGAACCGTGCGAACGGTCTCGAGCTCAACGGCGACGCCCAACTGGTGCAGCTCGCCCAGGGGTACGCCACCTGCCTGAAGGCACAGGGCATCCCGGTCAGCACCACCCAGCCGACCGGTATGTCCGACATGGTGCGGATGGAGCAGAACGTTCCGGAGAACCACTTCAGCATGTCCAAGGCGGAGGCGCTGCCGCTGCTCACCAAGGAGATCGCCCTCTCCCTGAAGGACCTGGAGTGCGGCAAGAAGTTCCGGGCCGCGTACTTCCCCAAGGAGAAGGCCCACCCGTACTACGGCGACAACGCATGAGCCGGTTCAGCAGCCGTAAGCACCTGGGCGCGCTGGTCGGCGCGGTGGTTCTGGTCGGCGCGGGCGGCTGGATCGCCGGCACGCAGGTGCGCTCGCCCGCCGACGCCGCCGCCGCGCACACCGCGCCGAAGGCCGGCCCGGTGACCGTGGTCGTCCAGCGGCAGTCCCTCACCGCGACCGTGGTGGCGTCGGGGTCCGTCGAGTTCGCCTCGCCGCGTCCGCTCGCGCTGGCCGGCGCGGTCGGCACCGGCGCGTCCGCGACCGCCGGCGGCGAAGGCGCGGAGCAGCGGATCACCAAGGCACCGGTCGCCGGTACCAAAGTCAAGGAGGGCGACGTACTGATGACGGTCAACGGCCGTCCGGTGCTCGCGCTGAGCGGAACCGTACCGATGTACCGGGCGCTGGGCCCAGGTGCCTCCGGCGACGATGTGAAGCAGCTCCAGAAAGCGTTGCACCGGCTCGGATTCCTTTCCGGATCGATCAGCGGCAACTACGGCCAGGGCACCGCGGCGGCGGTCACCAGCTGGTACACGAGCAAGGGATACGAGGCCCAGAAGCCCAGCGCGGACGACGAGCAGCAACTGGGCCAGCTGCAGCAGGCGGTGTCCGCCGCGCAGCAGACGCTGCTCACGACCAACAGCGCGAGCAGCAGCGGCGGCGACGAAACGGAGACAGGGACAGCGGCGGGGACGGATGCGGGCGCGAGCGGCAGTGCGAGCTCGCCGAACCCGCAGTCCAGCACCGACGCCCAGATCCACCAACTGCAGCTCGATTCCGCGAAGAAGGCGCTGACCATGGCGAACGCCGCGCTCAGCACCTTCCAGGCCTCCTACGGGACGAAAGTCCCTGCCGGTGAGGTCGTCTTCTTCCCGAAGCTGCCCGTACGGCTGAACAAGGTGACAGTGAAGACGGGGGACACCGCGACCGGTCCGATCGGCACCGTGACCAGCTCCGACCTGGAGGTGCAGGCGGTCGTCCCCAGTGCGGACGCCGAACTGCTGAGGAAGGGCATGGCCGTCGAAATGACGACGACGGACGGCAAGAAGGCGTCGGGCACGGTGTCGGCACTCGGCGCCGCCGCCACGCCCTCGACGACGACGGGCTCGGGCTCGGGCGAGGACAGCGAGGGATCTGCCGGGACGGCGTCAGAGGACACCGGGACCGATGCCACCACCAGCTCGGCCCCGGTTCAGCTGCGGATCTCCGTGCCCAACTCCGCCGAACTGGCCGGCGAGGCCGAGGCCGCGGTGAAGGTGACCATCAAGGTCGGCGCCTCGGACGGCAAGGTGCTGGTCGTGCCGCTCGCCGCGATTCGCACCTCGTCCGACGGAAAGGTCCGGGTGCAGGTCGAGCACGGCGGCAAGGTGAGCGACGTCCATGTCACCGTCGGACTCTCCGCGGCCGGTCTCGTCGAGGTGAAGCCGATCAGCGGCACGCTGGCGCAGGGTGACAAGGTGGTGGTGGGCGAGTGACCTCCGGCCCCGTCCCCGGCCCTGCCCCTGGCATCGCGCCCGTCGCCCTGCCCGACCTCTCGGACGACACCGCCGTCATCGAACTCACCGGTGTACAGCGGATCTTCGACTCCGAGCCCCCGGTGCACGCGCTGCGCGGTGTGAACCTGACCGTCCGGCGCGGCGAGCACCTCTCGATCGTCGGTCCTTCCGGCTCGGGGAAGTCGACGCTGCTCAACACGCTGGGCCTGCTCGACCGGCCCACCTCCGGTACGTACCGGCTCGACGGCGTCGAGACCACCGGGCTCGGCGACCTCGAACGGACCGCGCTGCGCGGCAGTCGTATCGGGTTCGTGTTCCAGTCCTTCCACCTCCTGCCGTACCGCACCGTCGACGAGAACGTCATGCTGGCCGAGGCGTACCGCAGACCACGCCCTGGGCTCGGTCGTGGTACCCGCCTGGCCCGCGCCCGGGAGGCGCTGGACCGGGTCGGGCTCGGGCACCGGTCCGGCTTCAGGCCCGACCGGCTCTCCGGCGGCGAACGCCAACGCGTCGCCATCGCACGGGCGTTGATCAGCGATCCCGCGCTGCTGCTCTGCGACGAGCCGACCGGCAACCTGGACAGCGAGAACACCCTCTCCGTGCTGGAACTCTTCGACGACCTGTGCGCCCAGGGCATGACCCTGGTGCTCATCACCCACGACGAGACGGTCAGCCGCCGCGCGGGCCAGCGTGTCCGCATCACCGACGGCCGCCTCACCCTGGAGACCGAGTGAAACTCGCGACGAGGGCGCTTGGGAGGGCGCGGACGAGGGCGAAGGCGACACCGGCCGGGACTCGCATCGAACGCCCCTGGATGGACCCCCGGGACCTGTGGACGGAAGCTCTCGCGGGCGTCATGGCCCGCCCCGTACGGTCCGCCCTGACCACACTCGGCACCGTGCTCGGCATCACCACGCTGGTCATCACCATCGGGGTGGCCTCCACGGCCGGCAACCAGATCGTCGGCCGGTTCGACGCGCTCACCGCGACCTCGGTGACTGTGACCGTGCCGTCTGTGGCGGCCGGCTCGGACGACGAGCCACTGGTGGACTGGTCGGGGACCGACGCCGTCCGGCGGCTGGCCGGCGTGGACTCGGCCGCCGCCCTCGCCGACTCCCCACTGACCAACAGCGTCCAGGTGCGGTCCAACGACGTGAAAGCGCCCGGCGACGTCTCCGGCCAGACCCTTGCCGTGGTGGCCGCCTCGGCAGGTCTGCCCGCCGGGGTACGCGGTGCGATGACCTCCGGGCGGTTCTACGACGCCGGCGACATCGCCCGGCACGCCCAGGTCGCGGTCCTCGGCGACCAGGCGGCACGGCTGCTCGGCATCAAGCGGGTGGAGGACTCACCGGCGATCTTCTTCCAGGGCCAGTCGTACACCGTCATCGGCATCCTCGGCGGCGTGAAGCGCGAGCAGCGCCTGTCCACCGCGGTGATCCTCCCGCCCACCACCGCCGCGGACCGGCTCGGCCTGAAGGACGTCACCCGGGTGCTCATCAACACCGCGCTCGGCGCGGCCCGGCAGGTGGCCCGCCAGGCGCCGATCGCCCTGGCCCCCGGGCAGCAGAACTCCCTCGCCGTGGTGGCACCGGCTGACATGTCAAGGGCCCGCGACGGCGTCCAGAACGACGTCAACGGCCTCTTCCTCGTCCTCGGCCTGGTCTCCCTCGTGGTCGGTGCGATCGGCATCGCCAACGTCACTTTGGTGACGGTGATGGAAAGGGTCGGCGAAATCGGGCTGCGGCGCGCGCTGGGCGCCTCGCGACGGCAGGTGGCAGGCCAGTTCCTTCTGGAGTCGACGACGATCGGCCTGCTCGGCGGCATCGTCGGCGCGGCCCTGGGCATCGCCGTCGTGGTGTGTGTCGCCGTCGTCAAGGAGTGGACCCCGGTCCTGGACATGAACCTCGCCCTCGGCGCCCCGCTCGCCGGAGCTCTCGTAGGCCTGCTCGCCGGTCTCTACCCGTCGCTGCGTGCCGCCCGGATGGAACCGGTGGACGCGCTCCGGGCACCTTCCTAGACCGGCACCCTCCCCAAGTTTGCCAAAGCCGAATGGCCGAGGCAAAAAAAGAAACACCGTGTTCAGTTCGAGAAAAAGAAAAGAATGAGGAGAATTTCCATGGCTATCAGCAAGATCATCACCCCCGCGGCGGCTGCCAGGCGCGCGGCGCAGGCGCGGCGGAACGCCGTCCTGGAGCGTAAGCAGCGGGCGGCCGCCCGGGCCCGCATGCTGCAGGCCGCTCGCCGTCGCCCCATCGGCGGCTGATGAATTGACACCGGAGGGCGGGCCTTCGGCATTGCGCCGGGGCCCGCCCTTGGTGGTTGCGCGGATTCCGCAGGCAGCGAAATGGAATGAGGGAAGAACGTTGACCATGCTCGGAGACCAGCCGACCATGCAGTTCCGCGTGGTCGAACCGGAGCCCGCCCGGTCGACCGGCCGGCGCGGCGGCTCCCCGCGCAACCGTGTGCACGGCCGTCACCGGCGCCCCGTCATGGACAGTGCCGATCACGGTGGGGCCGACCGTGACGGGACCGAGCAGGACGGGGTCGGCCACGGCAGCGCCTACGAGACCGTTCCGGATCAGGAACAGACCCGGGCAGAGCCGGCGGTCCACGCCGGCGTCCCGGTCCGTCAGGCGGTCAGCCGTTTCTGGCCGCTGACCAAGGGGGACCGCGCCTGGCTGGTGCTGATCTGCGTCTGTGTGGTGCTTGCAGCCCTCGCCGAGACAGCGTCGATCCTGCTGTTCAGCGAACTGACCGACAACGCGCTCCAGGCCGGTTCGCTCTCCGCGTTCTGGGCCCCAGCAGGCATGTGGTTCGCCGCGGCGCTGCTCGGCGCGTTCGTCGGTTACATCGGCAACTCGCTCGCGGTCTGGACCGCCGAACGCTTTGTGATGCGGCTGCGGGAGAAGGTCTTCGCCCACGTTCAGACCCTCCCGCCCGACTTCTTCAGCCGTCACCGCACCGGCGATCTGGTCGAGCGTCTCACCGGGGACGTCGAGTCGATCGAGCAGATGGTGGTCTCCGGTGCGGTCGGTACCGTCTCAGCCGTCTTCAGCACGGTGCTCTTCTCCGCCGCCGCGCTCTGTCTGCGCTGGGATCTCGCGCTGGCCACCTTCACGCTGGCCCCGCTGTTCTGGCTGGCCGCCAAGCGGTTCTCCGGTCGCATCAAGATCGTCGCCCGGCAGGAGCGGGTCGCCGACGGTGCGATCACCTCGGTGGTCGAGGAGTCACTCGGCCACATCGTCCTGACCCAGGCCTACAACCGAGGTCGGGCCGAGGAGAAGCGGCTGCGCCGCGAGGCCCGCGCCTGGATGCGCTCCTCGGTGACCGGCGCCCGCCTCAGCGAGCTCTACGAACAGCTCGTCGAGGTCGTCGAGACGCTCTGCGTGCTCATCGTGATCGGACTCGGCGCCTGGGAGATCTCCAAGGGCCGGATGACCATCGGTCAACTGCTGGCCTTCGCCGCTTTCCTGGGCTACCTGTACCCGCCGATCCGCTCCCTCGGCCAGCTCGGCCTGACCCTGACCGCCGCCACCGCCGGCGCCGAGCGGCTGCTGGAGATCCTCGACGCCCGGGCCACCGTCACCGACCCGGCACCCGGCAGCGCGGTCGAGCTGCGCCGGGTGCGCGGCGAGATCGAGTTCCACCAGGTCGGCTTCCGCTACCCCGGCGCTGCCAGGGACTCCCTCAGCGCGGTGTCGTTCACGGCCCGTCCCGGTGAGCTGGTCCTGGTCACCGGCGCGAGCGGGGCCGGCAAGTCCACCGTCTCCAAGCTGCTGCTGCGCTTCTACGACCCGGCTGCCGGGCTGGTCCGGCTGGACGGGGTCCCCCTGGACCGGCTGCCGGTGGAGTTCCTGCGGGAAAACGTCGCCCTGCTGCCTCAGGAGACGCTCATCCTGCACGACTCCATCCACGAGAACATCGCCTGCGGCCGGCCGGGCGCCTCCGACACCGACGTCGTCCAGGCCGCCCGCGACGCCGACGCGCATGAGTTCATCGCCGCCCTCCCCGACGGCTACGGCACGCCGATCGACCCGCACACCGCGGAACTCTCCGGCGGCCAGCTCCAACGCATCGCCATCGCCCGCGCGATGCTCCGCGACGCGCCGGTACTCGTCCTCGACGAGCCCACCACCGGCCTGGACGCGCCGACCGCGCGCCGGGTCGTCGAACCGCTGCGCCGCCTGATGCGGGGGCGTACCACTATCATGATCACTCACGATCTGAACCTCGCCCGGGACGCCGACCGTATCCTCGTACTGGACCGCGGTCGCCTCGTCGAAGCCGGCACCCACCACGAGCTGATGGCCCGCGGCGGCTCATACACCTACCTCCACCGCTCGCAGGACAACGGCACCGGGCAGCTCACCGAGTCGCGGTAGCCCTTTCCGTCCGTGGGCGTTCGGTGGCCGATCGCGGTCGGTTTCCAGTGCTGCGGGCCGCCGTTGGCTCGGCATCCGCTCCCGCAGCGAACTCGCCGCCCGCTTCCGGGAGACCCGGCCCCAGGACGACTGACGGCAGCGCCCTCGGGCGGTGGGTCCCGTGCCAGGGCTTCGGCGTGGTCGCCGGGTATCCGGTTCATGACGGTCCGCCAGGGAGGGCGGAACAGACACGGCTTCCAAGATCATGGAGTTCGCCGTCACCGGGGCGATCCTGATCGTTGCCCGCGCCCGGTTCCGCCCGCCGACCTCGCACGTGGGGCCTCCGCCGGCCATGGGAGAAACCCGCGGCTCCCCAACGGTTCACCCGCGCTGACGTCCGGTGCGCTGTGCAGCCTCCGCCTCAGCCTGCGCCGGGGAGGTGAGCGGAGTGAGTTGGTGGATGTCGTGGCGGAGCCGTAGGGCCGCGATCTCGGCCTGGTCCGGCGGCCCCGAGGCGCTCAGAAGGTCGGTGAGTTCCTGGAGGTAGGTCTCGTGCCCGGCCGGGGACACGAGGAAGAGCATCCGGGCTGGTTCGGCGCCGGGGTTCGAGAACGCGTGAGGGCATCCGGCGGGTACGAACATGAAGCTCCCGGGGCCGCCCCGCATCACCTTCGCGCCGGTCTCCGACTCCCAGGAGCGCCAGTCGCCGGTGGCCTGGGGGGTGGGATGGAAGGCGAGGAGGTCGAGTTCGCCCGCGAGGACGTAGAACACCTCCTCGGCCTGGTGGTGCAGGTGCGCTCCGACATCGAATCCCGGCGCGACCTCGGCCTCGAACGTCGACCAGGTCGTCGACTGTTCCGCACCCGCCTTCATGGTCATGGTCTGGATCCGGCGGCCGCCACCGGGCGGCAGCAGCAGTCCATCGGTCATGGCTACTCGTTTCAGGGTTCAGGGGTTCAGGGCTTCCATCCGGTGCTGCGCAGCCAGGTCCCGAGGTTCATCAGGCCGGGATGGTGCTCCCGCAGAGCCGCGATGTCGGGCAGGCCGGCAGGTCGCTCGTTGAAGAACGCGAACATCTTGGCGAGCTGTTCGTCGAAGGCTCGTATCTGCTCGACGGGCACCTGACGCAGCCGTGCCGGCAGGCCGCAGTGGCGGCCGAATGTCTCGGCGATCTCCGGAGGCGTCAGGACATCCCCGGCGATCTCGACGGTCCGGCCGATGAAGTGCTCGGACCGGTCGAACGCGATCGCGGCGAACGCGCCGATGTCGCGTACCGCGATCAGTGGCATCGGAATCTCCGGTCGTACGGCGAGGCCGAGCACCAGTTCCCCGTTGTCCAGGACCGGGCGGTTGTAGGTGGCGAAGTTGTCCATGAAGGAAACGGGACGCAGGATCGTCGCCGGGAGTCCGAGCGAGCGGAGGTGCTCCTCGATCCGCTGCTTGCTGTCGTAGTACGGGATTCCGGAGTGAGCGTCCACGCCATTGAGCGAGCTGTAGACCAGGTGCTCGATACCCAACTCCCGGGCAAGATCCGCCACTGCCTTTCCCCGCCGTTCTTCGGCCACCACGCCCTCGGGGCTGATCCGGGGGCCGACCATCATGGTCAGCACGAGGAACACGCCATGTACCCCCTTCATCGCCTTCCGGAGCGACGTCGGATCGTCCAGGTCGCCGACGACAAGGCCGGCTCCTGCCGTACGCAGTGCTCTGGCGCGGGGTGAACCAGGGTCGCGGACCAGGGCCCTGACCGGCCGGCCGCGGTCGAGCAGTTGCTGTGCGGTCGCACCCCCCTGTTGGCCGGTGGCACCGATGACCAGCACGGGTCCCCTGTGATCTGCCATACGAAGCTCCTTGCGGAAACAGCCGGGCCGTCCATTTCGCGCGGGTCGGGTCGGCATGGGGCGGTGTCCAGGAGGACCGGCCGACAGCCCGCGGTGCCGAACCCGTCGCCTTCCTCGTGTGCCCGTCCTCCCTCGGGAGGACGGGCAGGGTGCGATGTCAGCTGTAGGTCCGGTGGTCGTTGGCGGCGAGCCGCGCCCCCCTTGGCGCGGTCACGTGCCGCGTACGCGCGCCCTGCGTCAGTAGAGGTAGACCGAGCTCAGCAGGTCATTCCAACTGCCGCCTCCCATGTACCCGTCGGACTGCCACGCTCCGACGAAGACATTGGAGGGGTTGCTTCCCCTGCCGTCGTTGTCCTTGGCGAAGGAGGTGGCGCAGTTGCCGGTCTTGTAGGAAGAGGTCTGGTCGTTGAAGCCGTAGTCGCCCAGGTTCTGCCAGTAACCGCTGTCGTAGAACGACAGGATCCGGCCCGCAGGGAAGGGGGAGGTGTTGAAGTTGGCGTTCTCGTACAGGCGCAGCGGGGTGGAGCAGTAGCCCTGGGCAGTGCCGGGGCTTGCGGTCCTGGCCTGTTGAGCGGCCTTCGCGTCGCTCTCCTTGGCGGTGCGGAAGCAGTCGATGACGCCGCGCCGGACATTGCAGGCCCGGGCAGCGCCCCAGTCCTTGGACAGGTCGATCGTCTTGCCCTCGAAGCGTGCGACGGTCGACGTCCCGCCCGCCTGGGCGGTCGGTGCCATGACGGTGGCGCTTCCGACTGCCAGCGCGAGTCCGCCGAGCGTGATGCCGGCCTTGGCAAGGATTCTCTGCATTCTGCTTGCTCCCCTGATCGGGCCGGTTCGAGGCATGACCGGAGGCAATTCCTGCCCGCTCGTCGTGGCGGAGCCGGGCCTCCGGGTTGTCCGTCGCGCTCTTTCCTGTCCTGGACCACGGTGCGCGGCTGACCGTCGGCGAACCTTGGGTAAACGTTGAATCCACTGTTCGAAGGTGCTATGCCAAGGTGGGAACTTGACACTCGGGGGCGTGCTGTGAAGGTTGAGTTCGATTTACTCGGCGGCGTCGAGGCGCGAGTGGACGGCCGAATCGTTGATCTGGGTCATGCCCGGCAGCGATGTGTGCTGGCAGTGCTGCTGGTGGACGCCAACCGCGTGGTCAGGGTGGACCAGCTTGTCGAGCGCGTCTGGGCCGACCGTCACCCGCAGCGGGCCAGGAACACGCTCTACGGCTACCTTTCCCGTCTGCGGCAGGCTTTGGCCATCGCCGAGGGGGCGGACATCGTCCGGCGATCCGGTGGTTACGTCCTCGACGTCGAGGCGACCGCAGTGGATCTGCACCGTTTCCGTGACGTCGCCGCCCAGGCCCGGGCGGCCGTGCGGGGCAAGCAGGACGAGCAGGCTGCGACTCTGTTCGGGCAGGCGCTCGGCCTCTGGCGGGGAGATGCCTTCGCGGGTCTGGACACCCCTTGGATCAACGCCCTCCGCGACGCGGTCGACCAAGAACGGATCGCGGCCGAACTGGACCACACCGACGTTCGGCTCCGCTGCGGTCAGCACACCGGACTGCTGGCCGAACTGGCCGGCCGAGTCGAGACACACCCACTGGACGAACGACTGGCCGGCCAGTTCATCCTCGCCCTGTACCGCTGTGGCCGCCCGGCCGATGCCCTCAACCACTACGAACGAACCCGGCTCCTGCTGGCCGAAGAACTCGGCTGTGACCCCGGCCTCCCGCTGCGACAACTGCACCAGCGGATCCTCACCGCCGATCCCGCACTGAACGTCCCGGCCACCGTCCCGGCCGCCGGGCGTGCTCCGGGATCCGCACCCGCTCTCGTGCCGCGCCCGTTACCCATGCCCCCGCCGGTGCGCACCCCACGGGACGGCGCCGACTTGACCGGCCCGCCGACACCGCAGCGGCCCCGGACGGGGAGTCACCTGGTCGGGCGGGCAGCGGAGCTGAGGGTCCTCGACGGTGCGATCGAGGACGCCTTGGCCGGTGCGCCAGGGGTGGTCGAGGTGGTCGGGGAACCGGGTATCGGGAAAACACGGCTGCTCGGCGAGCTGGGCGAGCGCGCGAGACAGCAGGGCTTCGTGTCCTTGGCCGGCCGCAGCGTGGAGTTCGACCGGGCTCCGTACGGTGCGTTCGTGGACGCCCTGGACGACCACCTCGGCACGGTGGACTTCCTCCGGCTCCGCCACGACGGGTCACCGCCCGGCGCGTTCGCCCTGCTGAGTACGGTCTTCCCCGCGCTCAGCGAGCGTTTCCCGACCGGGCCGGATCCGGTGACGGCCGAACGGTACTGGTTGCACCGGGCGGTGCGCACGTTGCTGGAGACGCTGAGTGCCGACGGCGGGCTCGTGCTCAGCCTGGACGACCTGCAGTGGACGGATGACGGTACTGCCGAGCTGATCGACCATCTGGTACGGCATCCGCCGAGGACACCGCTGCTGCTCGCCCTCGCCTACCGTCCCCGGCAGGTCGCGCCGAGACTGGCCGCGGCGCTGGCCCGGGCGGGAACGGAGGGAAGAGTGGCCAGGGTCGAGTTGGGCCCGCTGTCTCCGGCCGAGGGAGCGGAACTGTGCGGGGCCAGGACGGATCACTGGCGTTTCCAACGGCTGTACGAGGCCAGCGGCGGCAACCCGTTCTACCTGGAGGCGCTGGCCCGAAGCGCCGGGAACGAAAGCCCGCCGGCGGCGCCGGCCGTGCCGGCACCTGCCGCCGGCGATCTGCCGCAGTCGGTGCGGGCCGCGTTGCTGGGGGAGCTGGGAGGCCTGTCGGCCACTGCGAGGGTCTGTACACAGGCGGCCGCGGTGCTCGGCGACTCTTTTGAAGCCGGCATGGTGGCAGTCGTGGCCCAGACCGGTGAGGCACAGGCCCTTGCCGCCCTGGACGAGGTCGCGGAGCGGGACCTCGTACGCCAGGTCGGCTCCACGCGCCAGTTCCGGTTCCGCCATCCGCTGGTGCGGGCAGCGGTGTACCAGGGGGCGGGCGCCGGCTGGCGGATCGAGGCGCACACCCGGGCCGCGGACGGCCTGGCTCTGCACGGCGCACCGCTGACCGCCCAGGCGTCGCACGTTCAGCGTTCGGCGCGCGTAGGAGACGAACACGCCGTCGACGTACTTGTACGAGCCGCCCGTCAGGTGATGACGATCGCACCGGCCACCGCCGCGCACTGGACACAGGAAGCCCTGCGGTTGCTCGGCGAGCAGAGTCGACTGCGGCCCGAACTGTGGCTCCAGCAGGCCGATGCGCTGGGCATGGCCGGACGACTGCTGGAAAGCCGCGGCGTCCTGCGCACGGCCGCCACCCTCCTGCCCGCGCGGGACCGGGGCCGACGGGCCCGGGTGACCGCCCTACGAGCCACCATGGAGTGGGCGCTCGGCCGGTACGAAGAGGCCACGGCTCTGCTGCTGCGGGAGTTGGCGGACCACGAGGGCCAACTGCAGCCTGAGACCGCCACTTTGGAGTTGGGCGTCGCGGTGGTGGCGCTTCGTAAGAACGACTTCTCCACGGCGATCGACTGGGGCGAACGCGCGTTGCGTTCGGCGGAACGTATCGGCGACCCGCCGCAGACCACCGCGGTCCGCGCTCTCCTGGCCCTGGCGCACACCTTCGCGGGCGACGCCCGGGCAGCCGACCACCTCGACCCCGTGGTGGAAGTGCTCGACGACACCGACGACCAGGAGCTGGCCGGGCAATTGGACACGCTCGTCATGACGGGCTGGACGGAGATGCTCCACGGACGCTACGACTCCGCACTGCGCCATCTCCGCCGAGGCCTGGATGTGTCCCGCCGCACCGGCCAGAGCCTCGTGCTCGCCGATCTCTTCGCCGCCTCCGCCTACGCCTACCTGTGGCTCGGACGCCTGGACGAGGCGGCGGCCCACGCCGACGACGCCCTGGAGGCGGCGTCACTCGTCGGCAGCGGTGAGCCGCGCTCGTTGGCCGAGGTGGTGAGCGCGGCAGTCCTGATGTGGCGGGGAGACTTCGTCGGAGCACTGAAGATCTGTGAGGAGTCACTCTCTTCGGCCGGCTCCGCACCAGGGGCGCACCGGTCGGCGATGGTCGGCATGCTCGGCCAGACGCTGCTGCTCAACGGCGATCCGGAGGGCTGCGTCAGCAAGGTGCTCGAAGCGGGCGGCGGCCCGCACCTGCTCGGATTCGAAGCCCCGGTCCGCCCGATGTGGTTCCGGCTGCTGGCTGTCGCGGAACTGGCCCTGGGTGACGTGACAGCTGCCGAGATGTGGGCCGACCGAGCAGCCGCTGCCGCAGAGCTCGATCTGTCGCCCGGCTGGCGCGGGTTCGCGTTGCAGGCCCGCGCCGAGGTAGAACTCGCCCGGCAGAACCCGGCGGCGGGTCCCACCGCGTGCCGGGCCGCCGCCGAGTTCCGCGCGGCCCGGATGCCCCTCAACGAGGCCATGGCCCGGCTGACCGCCGGTACCGCACTGTCCGCCTCAGGCCGTCAGGCCGAAGCACTCGCCGAGCTGGAACAGGTGAAAGCCTTGGCGGATACCTGCGGGACTCTCGTCCTGTCCGAGATGGCTGATCACGAACGCCACCGAATCGCCGTCGGGACCCCGCCTCCGACAGCTGGTACGACACCTGGCACATGAAGTTCCCGAACAGCGCGAGCTCCGGTGGAGTACGTTCTCGCGGAGTTTCCTGAGCTTCTCAGGGGCGCCGCAGGGCGTAGGTGTTCCAGAGTTCGCCGGCGAAGAAGCGGCCGAAGCGGGTGAGCGCCGCGGTGCCGTGCGGGCCCGTTGTGCGGAACGTGGTGAGCAGGCGGGCGAGATCGGTGGCGCCGAGACTCGCCGTGCCCGTGCCCAGGAGCGCGGCGTCGGTCCCGCCAGGTTCGTGGATGTGTCCGTCCAGGATGCGGAAGGTCAGCCTGGTCGTGTCGGTCCACAGGCGGGCCGGGGTGCCGGGCGCCAGGTCCTTGCGGCCGGTGAAGGTGCGGGGCCGGCCGTCGGCGTCGGTGAAGTGGAGCCGGTAGCGCATCGTCCGGCAGCCGTCCTCGAACAGGCGGACGCTGCCCTGCAGGACGGGCCGGCGCCCTCCGAAGGAGGGGCTGTCGATCCAGCCGTCCGCGCGCGCCTCGTGGTCCGGTTCCTCCAGGAAGGCGTCCACGTCGTCGGCCGTGACGGTGAGCCGGAACGCGAACGGTTCGGTCCGGGACCCGTCCGCACCGGGTGCGTAGCGTCCGCGCAGTTCCTCCGTGAACTGGAGGGAGGTGTGGTGGGGGTACGTGCGGTGCGCGACCGCCCGTGGAGTGGCGGGCCGGTTCTCCAGCAGGCGGGTGCACATACGGTCGGCCAGGGCCGCGATGGTGAGGGCCGGGTTGGGGCCCACCGGACCGGGCATCGCCGCCCCGTCCGCGACGTACAGGCCCGGGTGGCCGAAGACCTCGCCGTACGGATCGCAGACCCCGGTGCCGGGATGCCGGCCGATGGGGGCGCCGCCGAGCGGGTGCACCGTGAGGACGCGGCCCCGGTGCCAGAGCGGATGGTCGGCGTAGCCGCCGCCGAGCGCGCCGGCGATCTGCCGCATGAGGGTGCGCGTCCGCTCGAACTGGGCCGCGCTGCCGCCCCGTACCGTCCAGGTGCTGTCCAACCGGCCGCCCCGCATGCGCAGTTCGCCGTCCGGCACATCTCGGCCCATCGCGAGCAGCGGCAGGGACGTACCGGTGAACGCGCCGTCGCCGAGGAGTTCGGCGAACGCGCCCGAGAGGCTGGGGTCCGGGGCGCGGGAGATCCGGTCGAGCAGCCTCCCGGCCAGGAAGCGGGCCGCCCGGGAGACTCCCTGCGGTGCGTGAGCGCCTTCGACGAGCCACTCCACGAAACCCGGGTATCCCGCGTCCTGGATGTATCCGCCGCGCCCCGTGCCCGGTACGCCGTCCAGTTCGTCGGGCAGCCGGATGGAGCTGGTGATGACCGGACCGCGGCTGGGACGCATCGGCCGGGGCTCGTCGCCCCGCCTGGCCCGGAGCACGAACGCGAGGTGGTCGCCGTTCGTCGAGAACCGGCTGCCGATCGCCGGGCTCAGACCGGGCAGGTTCCGGCGGGAACGCAGGAGCAGCGAGACCGTGTTGTAGGTGCCGGCGGCGAGGACCAGACGGTCGCAGCTGATGGTGTGGAACGTTCGGGAGGTACGGGGTGATCCGGGGGAGTGGGGTGATCCGGACGCGACTCCTCCGTCCCCGCGGCGGCCGTCCGGATCACCCCTTTCCCCTCCCCCTTCGCCATCTGGTCCGTGACTTCCGTGTCGGACGTAGTCCACCGCGTATCCGCCTCGCGCGAGGGCCCGCACCGCGCGCACCTCGTGTCCGGTGCGCAGGTCGGCACCGTGGCGCCGTGCCGCCGACAGGTAGGTGTGGTCGAGGCTGTTCTTGGCCCCGTCGTTGCAGCCGAGGTTGCACTCACCGCACAGCCGGCAGGTACGGCGGCCGACACCGTGCAGGTTGCCCTGGCCGGTGTCGGCCATCGGCAGTCCGGGCTCGGGGTCGGCGCCCGGTTTCGGGGCGAAGCTGATCGCGAGCGGCGGCTGTTCCGCCGTCAGGCCCAGCCGTTCGGCCGCTTCACGCATCGCGTGGGCCCGGGGTGTGTCGGTGTAGCCGGGGCGGTCGAGCGGGTACGGGACCGGGCGGAGCATCCGCTCGACCTCGTCGTAGTGCGGGTCGAGTTCGGCGCGGCCGACGGGCCAGGCCTCGTAGCCGCCGCCGGGCAGCGGCTGTTCGTCGACGAACCAGCGTTCGTCCTTGCGCAGCAGCACGCTCGCGTAGATGAGCGATCCGCCGCCCAGTCCGCTGGCGACGACGGAGTCGAAGGCACGGAAGCTCCACACGTCGAACAGGCCGTGCAGGCCTGCCCGCGGGTCCCAGAACGCACGGCCGAGTTCGGCCGGGGAACGGGCGAAGCCGCCGGGCGGGTAGGCGCGTCCGCGTTCCAGCAGGACCACCTGCTGTCCGGCCGCGGCCAGCCGGTACGCGGCCACGGAGCCGCCGAATCCCGAGCCGACGACGACGGTTTTGACGTGTTCGGCGTGCGACTCCGTCATCTCATACAGCCCTTCGGCGGAGGAAGTCGAGGAGGTGCGGGAACACGTCCCGGTGCGCGTCCCGGCCGATGATCGCGTCCACGTAGCCGTAGCCGGGGGCGACGAACAGTTCGTAGCGGTCGGGGTCGGCGGTCTCCCGCGACATCACCTCGTGCTCCTGGACGACGGAGTCCCCGAAGACGCGGTTGTGCTCGCCGGTCAGGAACAGCACCGGTGGGCCGCCCTTGACCGCCGCCGCGAGGTAGTCGTCCGGGAGGCGCGCGTGGCGCGGCTCGGCGTCGTCGTACTTCACGGCACGACCCGCTCGTACGATCCTGTCGATGTGCCGGTGGTAGCCCAGCCCGACAGGGCCGAGCAGGTCCGCGACGCGGTCGTGGGTGACGGGGTCGAGTTTGTCGTGGCTGTAGAGCGCGGGCCAACCGGTGCCCCACATGAAACTCACCATGTGGCAGGCCGGGTTGTCGCACTCCGGGTGCGCCAGTGACACCAGACGGGCGAACAGCCCGCTCCGGCTGTACCAGGCCGCGTCGCCGCTCCGCGGGTCGAGCCGGGACAGCCCGAGCGCGCCCTCGACGAGCGCGGGGCCGTACGCCAGCTTCCAGCGCGACCAGGCCGGTACGCGCATCAGCAGGCCGACCGCGTTGGTGACGACGCTGGTGATGTTCCGTACGGCGCCGGCGTACAGGCTCATGAGGAAGGTCATCGATCCGAGACAGTGCGCCACGACGTGCACCCGCCGTTCGCCGACATGCCGGCGCAGTTCGGCGAGCGCGGCCGGGTAGTCGTACAGGGCGATGTCGTCGAGGGTGTGTGCGTGCGGTTCCGTGTTGTACGGGAAGCGGTTGCTCATCCGCATGTCGAGCGTCCACACGTCCGCGAAACCGTTGTCGAGGAGGCAGGTCGCCAGATTCCGGTGCTCGGGCATGATGAACAGGTCGCTGGACGCGGTCAGTCCATGTATGAGGAGTACGACGTCGTCGCACTCCGCCCGGCGGAAACGGGTCAGTTGGAGGCCGAGTCCGTCGTCCGTGGTGACGGGGTGGACGGTGACCTGGGCGTCGGGAACGCCGGTCGTGGTGTGACGGGGGATGGCGGCGCGCGTCTGGATCGGCATGATCGTCCCCCTCGGTCGGTCGGCCGCCCCACGACGGCGTCGGCGGCCAGGCACGGCCATCGTGGCGCTGCCGGCTTCGGTCTACCTGCGGAAAACCTGAAATCGGCAGGTCACGGCGCCGATGCCAGGTCAGGTTCGGTTACTGTCGCTCTGCAAGGCACCTCACCGCGGCGCTGCGAGAGGTCGGAGTCCCCGCGCGTTGGAACGGGAACTCGCTGCGCGTGGATTCGATACCCCGTCCTGCGCCGGCGTGTTCGCTCTCGGGTCTTCTGATTCCATAAAACCTGGACGCGTTCGGGATACAGGGACAGTACGTCCGCGCGCGCCGGACACCGTCGACGGCACACATGTGACCGGGACGGCGGCGGCCCGGATCCGTGCGCCGAAGCCGTCCTCGGCCAGTGCCCTCGGGCGCAGTCGCGTCTCGTGCCCGCGGACCTCGTCGCCGAGAGCAGCCGGCGTGGTTCCGCGCGCCGCAGCGACGGCGGAGGAGATCGCGCCGGCCGGGCGGCGACGGCACGTACGTACATGGAATACGTACTCCTACCGACGTGTCCCTGACACGTGTGCCGTTTTCTTGCGTTCATGACGACACCGAGCGTGAAAGCGCAGATGCCGAGGAATGTCAGGCTGGCGTTGGTGGGGGTATGGGTCCAGGCCGTGCTGAACCTGGCGGCGGGATTCCTGTTGCTGGCCGTGGTGAGCGACGCGGTGGACCACGGTCAGGACGAGGGGGCCGGGCTGCTCCGGTTCGTGGCGGTGCTGTCGCTGCTGATCGCGGGGGCACTCCTGCTGTGCGGTGTTTTCGCGGGCAAGCGGTCGAACGGGATACGTGTCACAGTCATCGTCATCGAGGCGCTGAGCCTGCTGAGCGGGGTGCTGGGCCTGTTCCAGGGGGGAGGCGTCGGGGTCCTCCCGAGCATCGCCTTCGCCCTCGTCGTGCTGCGGGGCTTCAGTTCCGCGGAAGCCAGGAACTGGTTCGACCGATGAGACACGGGTCGAAGCGCGTACCCGGGCCGAAACACTCCGTCGTGCCTGCCGTCGCGGTCCTTGCCGTCGCCGTCCTGTTCACCGGGGGGTGTTCGAGCGCCCACGACACCTCCCTTTCCGGGGATCCGTCCCAGAGCGCGACGGGGGTGTCCGAGTCGCCGAGCCCTTCGCCGACCCCGTCTGTCACCCCGCCGTATCCGACCGGGGCGTCCGGTTGCCACGACAACACGGGGTGGACGGCCGAGGATTCCAAGGACTGGGTTCGGTTCGTCGTCGACACGCCCCAGGAGAACTATGTGGACAAGGGGTCGCTGACGGTCGTCAGCCTGCCCGGGTACGACGGACCGCTCTGCCGGAAGATCACTGTGCAGGTCGAGTTCTGGAAGCTGGTGTACGGAGTCGCGGACGGCGCCGACGGCGAACGCCTCTCGAACGGGTTGCGGCCCAGCTACTACTTCGACATCCGCCGGGTGAAACGCGTCGAACTCCACACGGACGCGGGCGTCGACCAGAAGATCGCCCTGCCCGCGTCCCTCTACGCGACGGACCGCAGCCCCTGTGAGGGCGCCCTTCTCTCGATCACCGTGGGCAAGCCGCTGACGAGCAAGGAACTGCCCAAGGAGGTCGGGGTCGGCGGCGGACAGGACGTCTCGGGGCGCGCCACGGTGGACTTCCGGTCGAAGCGGGTCGCCGACTACGAACTGTCCGAGCCCTCGGCACCGCAGGTGTGCAGCCCGGACGGCAAGCCCACCGCCGACCCGGCCGATGTACCCGCACCGGGCTCCCAGCCGACGGACCTGTACCCGACGGACCTCTACCCGACGCCCGAAAGCAGCTTCGACCTCGGCGACATCTTCGGCACTTCCGCGCCCTAAGCCATTCCCTCGGCCATTCCTTGAGCCACTCCCTGAGCCCCTTCCGCGGGGCCGGGCGCGCACCGACTTCTTGGCCTCTTCACTTCACCCTGGGGAAAACACATGCGTACGTACACCGCCGCCACCGTCCTTTCCGGCGCCCTCGTCCTCTCGGCGCTCGTTCTTCCGGGCGCCGCCCAGGGAGCGGAGCACCACGATGCGGCGACGGATCTCAGATCCCTCGCCTCCCACGACGTCCGGCCGAAGGACGCCATCGGCGGCACCACCTTCAAGGACGGCGTCGTCAACAAGGGCAAGGACATCGTTCTCGGCGTGACGGGCAAGAAGGCCGTTCCCGTCACGTTCACCGCCTTCGACGAGGAAGGGCTGGCCCTCACCCAGGCGTTCCTGTGGCAGGGCACCGACAGTTCGAGCACGGACACCATCACCGGCGCCCTGGGGACGGACGACGACCCCGTCTGCACGGAGACGACGGTCGAGGGCGGCTACAGCTACAGCTGCAAGGCGGTCTTCACCATCGACCCCGCGGTCGACTTCAAGGACGGCAACGGCACCGCGGGGGTCTGGAAACTCTTCCTGGGCGCCTACGACCTCTACCTGAACATCAGCATCGACGACGACGTCGCCAGGCCCAGCATCAAGCGTGCCGCCACGCTGACCGCCAACGCTTCCCCGGAGCCGGTGAAGAAGGGCAAAACCATCACGGTCACCGGCAAGCTGAGTCGCGCCAACTGGACCACGGGCAAGTACGCGGGATACGCGACCCAGCCAGTGAAGTTGCAGTTCCGCAAGAAGGGCAGCAGCACCTACACCACCCTCAAGACGGTCAAGACCAGCAGCACCGGCACCCTGAGCACCACCACCAAGGCCGGTTCCGACGGCTACTACCGCTTCGTCTTCGCCGGCACCACGACGACCGGCGCCGCGACGGCGCCCGGCGACTTCGTCGACGTCAGGTAGGCGGCTTCCCGGCCGAGACCGTGGGGGCCGGTTCGCAGAGGCGCACCGATCACCGCCGAGGCCGCCCGGACCAGGCTCCAGTCAGTCCCGCTCGGTGCGGGCGTCCCCGAAACGGCTCCCGGTGCGCCGGCGGGCCATCAGCGTGGCCAGGGCGGTACGCGAGGAGACCCCGGTCTTGCGGAAGGCACGAAAGACATGGGTCTCGACGGTACGGCGGCTGACGTAGAGCCGGTCCGCTATGGCCTGGCTGGTGAGCCCCTGCGCCACCAGCTCGGCTATCTCCAGCTCCCGGGCGGTCAGGGTGGCCAGCCGCTCGGCGAGTTCGGCGCGGTCCGGGGAACCGTACGGAGTCTCGGCGCCGCCGCCGGGCGGACGGGTGGCGTCGGCGAGGCCGACCAGGATTCCGCTGCCGCCCGCCTCGGCGAGCCGACGCCCCCGGAGCCAGGAGCGAGTGCCGTCCCGGCCATGGCCCGCCGCCGCTTCCAGCGGGGCGCCGAGCAGCAGCGAGTAGGCCTCCCAGAAGACCGCACCACAGCGGGCGCTCTCCGCCGCGGCCTCCGCGAACAGGTCCGCCGCCGCTGCCGTGTCCCCCTGTGCCAGTGGCAGATGGGCTGCGCTGCGCAGAGCGGACGCCCGCAGCATCGGCAGCCCCAGTTGTTCCGCCTCCTTGCGCGCCCGCTCGGCCCAGCCGCGGGCCTCCTCGGACCTGCCCGTCACCAGTGCGGCCGTGACCAGGATCTCCAGGTAGAGCGGCCGCATCGAGGGCTGGATCCGCTGCAGTTCTGGGCCTCCCGCCCGGAGCATCGCGTCCCGGGCGCGGACCGGGTCGCCGGCCATGAGCGCGGCCCAGCCGAAGATGCACCAGGCTGTGGAGGCCCACCAGTCGATCCCGGTACCGGCCGCGGCCACCGCCTCCTCGGCGACGGCGAGAGGGCGCGGATCACCCGGAGGGCAGGCGGCGACGAGTGCCGCGGCCTTGCTCGCCAGCACGAACGCGAGCAACTGGTCGCTGCCGATCCCGCGGGCGATGTCCTCGGCCTGGTCGGCGAGTTCCAGTGCTGAGGAGATTCGGCAGGTCTGGAGCTGGACATGGGACAGGCACAGCAGCAGATGGGGCACGACATAGAGCTGGCCGCTGCGGCGGGCGATGTCGAGGCCGCGCTCCGCGTGCCGCTCGGCGTCCGGGTAGTGCTCCAGGAAGGCCTCAGCCCAGCCCAGCCGGGCCAGTGGTTCGCACAGCGCGGTGAGATCGTTGTCGGGCAGGGAGTCGACCAGGGCGGCGGCCTGCCGGGCGGATCCGTGCGCCGCGGTCATGTTGCCCTCGTACGCCTCTCCCAAGGCTGCTACGGCGAGGACGCCCGCCTCCCCGACCTCGTCCCCCATGGACCGGGCCGCCGCGAGCGCCCCCTCGACCTCCGTGCGCACCCGGGCGTACGAGGTGTCGCTGTCCTGGGGTGCGGCCGAGCCCAGCTCCAGACCGAGCCGGACGACGTCGGCCGGGGCGGGGTCGCGGGCCAGCTCGCGGCGTAACAGCGCGACTGCCTCGGTGCAGCGCCCCAGATGACGCTCCACCAGCGCGCACAGGACGACCGCGCGCACTCTGAGGCGGTCCTGGTTCTCGCCGGTGGCCGGGTCACCGGATGACCGCCGCGGGGTGGCGATCAGCTCCTGGAGCAGGTCGCGGCTCTCGCGCAGACCACCGCACGCGGCCAGGGCACGGGCCCGCCTCAGGACCAACTCACGGCGCCGGGAGGCGTGTTCGGGAGTGTGCGGAAGATGGCGGAGTGCCACATCGAGCCAGTGCGCGCAGCTCGCCGGGGCCGTTCGGGCGGTTCGTGCGGCGGCCTCTTCGAGTACGGCCACCGCCGCCGGGTCCCAGGCGGTCAGCGACTGTTCCACATGGTGGGCCCGCTCGGCGGCGGAGGCGCCCGCGCGGGCCAGTTCCTGCGCGGCGAGCCGGTGGATCTCGACGCGCCTCAAGAAGGGCGTGCTTTCGTGGACGAGGGTTCGCACGACCGGATGCCGCAGGGTCAGCAGGCCCTGCGGGGCGGAGCGCAGCAGGTCGCGTCGGGTGAGAGCGTGGACGTCGGCGGTGAACGCGGTGCCGGAGCGGCCGGTCACCCGGCTCACCATCGCCGGTGTGGCGTGCTCGCCCAGTACCGCCACGGCATCGACGATGCCGCGCCGGGAGGGGGCGAGCACGGCCAGTTCGTCCAGGAGCAGGCTGCCGAGCCCGGGCGGCGCCGAGGACTCGGCCGTCGTACGCCCGCGGTGGGCCTGAAGGAGCGTCAGGAAGTAGAACGGGTTGCCCTCGCTCGTGGCGTACAGCGCGGCGGTCTCGGCGGGCGGCAGGCCGGGGCCGGCCAGTTCGGCGCAGTCGCGTGCGCTCAGCGGTCTCAGGCCGAGTCTGATGACCGTACCGGTGTCGAGTTCCCGGGTGAGCCTGGCGGCGAGGGACTCGGGACTCTGCCGGTCACGGCGTGTCACGGCCAGGACGACGGGGGCGTGCAGGGGATGGCGTACGAGATGGTCCAGCAGCTCCAGTGACGCCGGGTCCGCCCAGTGCAGGTCGTCGAGGGCCAGCAGCAGCCCCGACGGGGTGGCGAGCCGGGCGAGCAGGACGGCCGCGGACCGGTGCAGGCCGAAACGGTCGACCGCGCCGCTCCGCTGAAGAAGGGGCGCCACCGCGTCGGTCTCCTGGAAGCCGTCCAGGGTGTGCGGGTCGAGGTGGGCGAGCGCGTCGGTGAACACCTGGAACGGCACTTGCCGCTCGTACTCCGTGGCTCTGCCGCGCAGTACCGTCATTCCGCGTCGGCGTGCCCGTGCGCAGACCTCGCCGAGCAGCCGGCTCTTGCCGATGCCTGCCTCACCGGTGATGTCGACGAGCCGGGAGCGGCCGCTGTCCCCGAACTCCCTGCCCCTCGCCGTTCCGCGCGCGTCGCGTGCCGCACGGTCGAGCAGTGCGTCGAACCGGGCCAGCTCGACGGAACGGCCCAGCAACGGAGTCCCGTTCCCGCTGTCCCCAACTACCCCGTCCGCTCGCACAGTTGCCCCCTGTCTTTACATTCCCCTCACATATCATTCTCTCCTGGTGATCGTCGTAACCGCCGCGTCGGTGAACCGGGACGGACGGATCTCACAGGGCGAGCCGTCGGTCCGGTCGGAGACGGGCGGTTCCCCTTCAGAAGTCCCTTTCTGCTTGGGCTGCTTGGGCTGCTTGGGCCATAGGCCGCACGGCATGCCCCGTGGCTTCTGCGGCGTTCGACGCGCGCGGGCGATAGCCGTCACGGCCTCCGTGGACATGAACGCGTCGGTGAACGTCTTGACCATCGCGCGCAGCAGGTAGGGACTCGCCTCGGCGAGGTCGTCCTCGACGCAACCATGGATGGGCCCGCGTGCGCGGTGGCGCCTGTCGCCGCGCTGGGTCGGGCCCGCCGGCAGGTCCGACGGTCTTCGTGGAAGGCGGGTCGAACGCTCCCTGCCAGGGCCGTTCGGCCCTTGTAGCCGGTTGCGCGTACTGACTTCACTGATCCTGCGGTCCGGCCTGTGCCGTGGCGCTTGGATCCCGCCCGTGGGCTCGGTCCAGCGGTTCCGCCTCCGGATGGCCCCGGCCCAGGGCCGCGCGGTGCGAAGACGAGTGGGAGAACGCCGTATGGCGGGGAGGTGAGCGGGGAGATGATCGCTGCGGTCGGACATGCCGACCTCACTCCGGAGACGGTGGAACTGGTGGAGGCCGAACTGCGGGCGGTGCTGGAGTGCCTGCCCGCGCGGGGGCCGGGGCTGGTGCGGGCGGGGGCCGGTGTACCGGCGGCGTTCGGGCGGGCGGTGCGGGCGGCAGGTCGGGAGCTGTTCGTGGTGATTCCCACGCAGGGGATGGTTCCCGCGCTGCTGCCGCAGCGGGACCGGACGGCGGTCGGCGAGTTGCTGACCCTTGCCCAGCAGGTGCGCCTGCTGGCGTACGACCCGGCCGACCGGGACGCGTGCGTCGGCGCGGACGAGCGGGTGATCGCGGGCTGTGGCCGGTTGGTGGCCGTATGGGACGGCTCGCCGTCGAGTGGCCGTGATGCCACCGCCCATCTGGTGGCGTACGCCCGCGCCCGTGGTGTTCCGGTCGAGGTGCTCTGGCCGGACGGGGCCGCCCGCGGGGCGATTCGAGGCGTACCGGGGCCCGACCGCGGTCGTGGTTCGTGCGGAGGCGGTCACCCATCGACCGTCGTGGGCCCGCAGCCCACCCGGAACACCAGCGAGGCGGGAACCTCTCGATGACCAGTACCACCACGACCGTGCCCCGCCTCGGTGCCAGGGGCCGGAAGGCCGGACGAGACCGGGAGATCACGTCGGCGGGCGCGATCGGCGCCTCACGGGCCTTTGCCTGGCTGCTGATCGTCTCCGGCGCTCTCGGCGTCCTCGCCTCGTTCGTGATCACGATCGACAAGTTCCAGCTGTTGCGGGACCCGAACTTCTCACCGTCGTGCAACCTCAGTCCGATCCTGTCCTGCACGAACGTGATGAAGAGCAACCAGGCGGCCGTGTTCGGTTTCCCGAATCCGCTGCTGGGCCTGCTCGCCTACCCGGTGGTCATCGCGGTCGGATGTGCGCTGCTGGCCGGAGCCCGCTTCCGCCGATGGTTCTGGCTCGGGCTGAACGTCGGCACGTTGTTCGGCGCGGGCTTCTGCATGTGGCTGATGACCCAGGCGCTGTACGAGATCGGCGCGCTGTGCCTGTGGTGCTGTCTGGCCTGGGCGGCGACCATCGGCTTGTTCTGGTACACCACCGTGCACAACCTGCGGCACGGGACCGTCCGTGCGCCGCGCGCGGTGGTGGACGGGGTGCTGGAGTTCCACTGGGCGGTGCCGGTCACCTGGTGCCTGAGCATCGTGATGCTGATCGCCACACGCTTCTGGGACTACTGGCAGACGCTGCTCTGATCTCGCGTGTGCTCAGGCCGACCGTGCTGCGCGGTCGTGGCAGCCGGAGCAGCGGGCGGGTTCCGACCCCGCACCACGTGGTGGTCTGTGGTCTGTCACTGCCGCCTCGAAGCCCGTCGCGGCCGCACCGGAGCGAACCCTTGCAATGCGGAGCGGGCCCCGCAGGAGGGGATGCGGCAGCGTGGCGCAGGTGGGAGCCCACCAGCCGGATCAGGTGGGCGACGACGCAGGGGTGGGGTACTGCTCGCCGTGCTCGTCTCTGTGCCCGTGCTCACCCCACCCTTCCGTAAAGAGTGGGGTTCCCCTGTCCGCGTGCGGACGGGAGGTCGCCGAGTCCCCCCACCGGCCGGTGCCTCCGTCCGTTCCCGGGGAGCCGGCATCTCCCTACTGCAAAGGGCGCGTTCGGGCGGCTGTGGTGCGACGGCGGACCGAGCGCGTGTATGTGATCGCGGTGGCGAGGGCCAGGCCGACGACGGCCGGGGTGGCGGCCAGCGTCCAGATCCCGCCGGTGCCGGACGCCGTGGTCACCGCGATGGCCGCGGTGACCACGGCGGAGACCGGGCCGCAGGCGAGGAGGGCGGCGACAACGTACCGGGCGAGGTCCTGTCTCCGGCCGTGCTGGGGCAGGTCGGCGTCCAGCGCCGCCCAGTGACGGACGATCTCCCGTACCTCGTGGTGGTGCTGTGCGGCGGCACGGATCCGCAGAGCAGCCGTGACGGTCGCACCCGCCGTCGCCACGACGCATGCCGTCTGCCAGATCACGCCGACGAAGAGAAGGACGGCGATGCACGCAAGCGTCGTCCAGCCGGCGAGGCAGGCCGCCGCCGCGGTACGGCGGGAGACCGGACGGTCGGTGCCCGCGCGCAGGTCGGCAAGGGCCGGGAGATACCAGACGCAGCCGGACGCGGTCACCAGCGCGGCGCCCAGGGCCAGGACGTGCTGGGCCACGGCCTACTCCGCCGTCTCGAGCGCGACGATCTCCGGATGGTGCAGGTCGAACGCCGGGGACTCGGACCGGATCCGCGGCAGGGACACGAAGTTGTGGCGCGGCGGCGGGCAGGAGGTCGCCCACTCCAGGGAGCGGCCGTAGCCCCACGGGTCGTCGACCTCGACCTTCCTTCCGTACTTGGCGGTCTTCCACACGTTGTAGAAGAACGGCAGGATCGACAGGCCCAGCAGGAACGAACCGATCGTCGAGACCGTGTTCAGGGCGGTGAAGCCGTCCGCGGCCAGATAGTCGGCGTAGCGTCGGGGCATGCCCTCGGCGCCCAGCCAGTGCTGGACCAGGAACGTGGTGTGGAAGCCGATGGTGAGCGTCCAGAAGGTGATCTTGCCGAGGCGCTCGTCGAGCATCTTGCCGGTCATCTTCGGCCACCAGAAGTGGAAGCCCGCGAACATCGCGTACACGACCGTACCGAAGACGGTGTAGTGGAAGTGGGCCACGACGAAGTACGAATCGGAGAGGTGGAAGTCCATCGGCGGCGAGGCCAGGATCACGCCGGTCAGGCCGCCGAAGAGGAACGTGATGAGGAAGCCGGTGGCCCAGAGCATCGGGGTCTCGAAGGACAGGGATCCCTTCCACATGGTTCCGATCCAGTTGAAGAACTTCACGCCGGTGGGTACGGCGATGAGGAACGTCATGAAGGAGAAGAACGGGAGGAGGACTCCGCCGGTGACGTACATGTGGTGGGCCCACACCGTCACGGACAGGCCGGCGATCGCGATGGTGGCGCCGATCAGGCCCATGTAGCCGAACATCGGTTTGCGGGAGAAGACCGGGACGACCTCGGAGACGATGCCGAAGAACGGCAGCGCGAGCACATACACCTCCGGATGGCCGAAGAACCAGAAGAGGTGCTGCCACAGCAGTGCCCCGCCGTTGGTCGCGTCGAACACGTGGGCGCCGAACTTGCGGTCCGCCTCCAGCGCGAACAGCGCGGCCGCCAGGACCGGAAAGATGATCAGGACCAGCACCGCGGTCAGCAGCACGTTCCACACGAAGATCGGCATGCGGAACATCGTCATGCCCGGTGCGCGCATGCAGATGATCGTGGTGATGAAGTTGACGGCGCCCAGGATCGAGCCGAAGCCGGACAGCGCGACGCCCATGATCCACAGATCGGCGCCCAGGCCTGGCGAGTGCACGGCGTCCGACAGGGGGGCGTAGAGGAACCAGCCGAAGTCCGCGGCCCCGCCCGGGGTGAGGAAGCCGAAGGCCGCGATGGAGGAGCCGAACAGGAAGAGCCAGTAGGCGAGCATGTTCAGCCGGGGAAAGGCGACATCAGGGGCGCCGATCTGCAGCGGCATGATCCAGTTGGCGAAACCCGTGAACAGGGGCATCGCGAACATCAGCAGCATGATCGAGCCGTGCATCGTGAACGCCTGGTTGAACTGCTCCTGCGACATGATCTGCAGGCCCGGCCGGGCGAGTTCGGCCCGCATGAGCAACGCCGTCACGCCGCCCACGACGAAGAACACGAACGCGGTGACCAGGTACAGCGTGCCGATCTTCTTGTGGTCGGTGGTCGTCAGCCAGTCCGTCCACGACGACCGGGCCCCGGGCCGCACCGCAGGTCCGGACACCTCGTCCGCCACGGCGACCACGGCATGCGGCCGCGCTGTCCTCACCTGCTGTATCTCGTCCACCGGACGGCGTCCTCCCCTGCTGTTCATGTCGTCGACGGGCCGGGAAGCACCAGGAGTGCGGGAACGGACCCGGCCCTTCCCGGCCGCTGCCACATGATCGTCGCTGGGGTACGGGGCCCGGATAGGGTCGAACGGCCCCTGCGGGGGACCGCGCATAGGGTCCAACGTCCCCTCTTCGCGCCGTTGAGCGGCCGGGCGCTCCCGACTCCGCGCCGCGGTCGTACGCTGCTGAGCACCGACCGGTTCAGGAGCGCCAGCAATGCCCGCATCGCCACCCTCGAACTCCGCGCCGTCGCAGCGGCGACTCGACGTGCCGGACCGGATGCACAGCCTTCTCGACGCCGTCACGAACATCGGCCGGGGCCTGGAGCTGCCCCAGGTCCTCGGCAGCATCGTGGATGCGGCGGTCACCCTCACCGACGCCGAGTACGGCGCCCTCGGCGTGATCGGTGACGGGCAGCGACTGTCGCAGTTCCTGCCGGTCGGCATGGCCGACGACCTCGCGGCCCGCATCGGCCAGGCCCCCTGCGGGCGCGGCATCCTCGGTGAGCTGATCCGCAATCCGGTTGCCCTGCGTCTCACGGATCTGACCCGCCACCCGGCCAGTTTCGGCTTTCCCGAGCATCATCCGCCCATGCGGACGTTCCTGGGGGTGCCGGTCCGTGTCCGTGGCGAGGTGTTCGGCAACCTGTACCTGACCGAGAAGCGCGGGGGCGCGGGCTTCGACGCCGAGGACGAGGCCGTGCTGGCGACGCTTGCCAACGCGGCCGGGGTCGCCGTCGACAACGCCCGCCTGTACCACGACAGCCGTCGCCGGGAACGCTGGCTGGAGGCACTCAGTGAGATCACCCGAGCCCTGTTCGCCGGAACCGCCGCCCGCGAGGTGCTCCGCCTGATCGCCCGTAGGGCGTGTGAGGTGGCCGACGCCGACCTGACCGCCGTACTGCTCCCGGTGGGGGCGGACGGTGCCCGGCTCACGGTGGAGGTGGCGTACGGCCATGACGCCGAGCACGTCGAAGGAGCGGTTCTTCCCGCATCCGGGTCGCCGACCCGCCCGGCCGCCCCTACCGGTGAGCCCGCGACCACCGCGGACGCCGGTGGCGACCGGCGGGCGCATGCGCTCGGCGACGAGGGCGACGGTCCGAAGGGGTACGGCCCGATGGTGTCCGTCCCCCTGCCGCTGGACGCCTCGGTCTGCGGCGCCCTGCGTCTCAGCCGGCGCGTGGGCCGCCCCGCCTTCGACGACACCGAGGTGGCACTGGTCTCCCGGTTCGCCGACCAGGCCGCAATCGCCCTGGAACTGGCCCGGCGCCGCGCCGAGTCCGAGGAACTGGCCGTGCTGCATGAACGCGATCGCATTGCCCGCGACCTGCACGACCTGGCGATCCAGCGGCTGTTCGCCACCGGCATGACGTTGCAGAGTGCCACTCGCATGATTGAGAGCCCCGACGCCGCCGAGCGGGTCTCCCGGGCGGTGAAGGACCTGGACACCACCGTCCAGATCATCCGCTCCACCATCTTCGAGCTGCGCTCGGCGGGGGACGACCGGGGCGGTCCGGGGCTGCGCCGCCGAATGCCTGAAACCGTCCGGCTGGCCGCTCAGTCGCTCGGCTTCAGCCCGGTTCTCCGGATCGACGGACCGGTGGACTCCACCGTCCCCGCCGAGGTGGCCGAACACGTCCTGGCGGTGACCGCCGAAGCCCTCAGCAATACCGCCCGGCACGCACGCGCCCACCGCGCGGACATCGTCCTGACCGTGCCGGCGGCCGGGGATGTCCTCACCCTCGCGGTGACGGACGACGGGGTCGGCATGGGCGGCGCCCAGCACACCGGCGGACTGGCGAACCTGCGCTTCCGAGCTGTGCAGTACGGCGGGACGCTGACCGTCGAGTCCCCGGCAAGGGGTGGCACCCGGCTCGTGTGGCGGGTGCCGCTGCCCGCCGACTGACGAAGTTCCGGTCTACCGCTCGGGCCCTCGCTGCTCCTTCAGCTTCCCGGCGAGCATCGCCGCCTGGATGCGGCGGCCCACGCCCAGCTTGGCCAGGATGGACGACACCCGGTTCTTGATCGTCTTCTCCGCGAGGAACAGCCGTTCGGCGATCTGACGGTTCGTCAACCCCTCACCGACCAGCTCCAGGATCTCCTGCTCGCGCGGCGAAAGCCGCTCCAACTCCGGTGAGACGTACGGGGCTTCGGGTTCCGGCCGGGGGGCGCGCAGCCGCGCCATCACCCGCGCGGCGGCCCGGGGATCCAGCATGGACTGCCCGCCCGCCACCGTGCGGACGGCGGCCACCAGGTCGGAACCGTCGATCCGCTTGAGCACATAGCCGGCCGCGCCCGCCATGATGGCGTCGAACAACGCCTCGTCATCGTCGAACGAGGTCAGCATCAGACAGGCCAGTCCGGGCATGCGGGCCCGCAGTTCCCGGCACACCTCGACTCCCGCGTGGTCCCCGTCGCCGCCCTCGCCGAGCCGCACGTCCAGCACCGCGACATGCGGGCGGACCGCGGGCACCCGGGCGAGCGCCTCCCTGGCACTCGCCGCCTCCCCGGCCACGACGATGTCCGGCTCGGCCTCCAACAGGTCGCGCACGCCTCGGCGTACCACCTCGTGGTCATCCAGGATGAACACCCGCAGAGGTGGGGCGGGCGAGGGGACGGGGCCGGTGCGCGTGTGTGCTTCCACGGAAGCCAGCCTACGAGCCGGGCGGCTGCGGAGACCGACCACTCCTGCCGGGCGTCCTGCTGAGGCCGCTGACGGGGCACCGGCGGCAGGCACGGGTGAACGCATCTCCGTCGCACACGCGCTTCCTGCGGTCCGGCCGCGGCCCCGTGCATCCCCACTCCGCGGGTTCCCGTATCTCCCCGGACGGGAGCGGGGCCGGAGCACCCGGTACGCGCCGACCTCCTCGCCCGTACGCGCCAGTAGGGCCGAACGGCCCCTGCGGAACCACGGAGCGGCCTCATAACTTACGGAACCGTAGGTTCGTCGCCGCAGCGAAAGGCTGGGTTCTCCATGGCCGCCATCTCCCCGTCCCCTTCCGCCCGCCGCACCACGTGGACGGACGCGCAGCTCCTCCACGCGCTGGAGGAGGTGGTCGAGCGCGAACTCAACCGCCACCTGGGGGTGTTCAAGGAGTGGATGCCCCACGAGTACGTCCCGTGGAACCGAGGCCGGGACTTCGACGGGGTCCTGGGCGGGGACCCCTGGGCGCCGGAGCAGTCTCCGCTGACCGCGGTTGGCAAGGTCGCGATGGTGGTGAACCTGCTCACCGAGGACAACCTGCCCAGTTACCACCACGAGATCGCCACCCTGTTCGGGCGTGACGGCGCCTGGGGCACCTGGGTGCATCGGTGGACCGCGGAGGAGGCCCGGCACTCAATGGTCATGCGGGACTACCTGGTGACGTCCCGCGCCGTGGACCCGGTGGCACTGGAGCGGGCCCGCATGACTCACATGTCCGCCGGATTCGTCTCCGACAACCGGCACTCGCCGCTCCACACCGTGGCGTACGTCGCCTTCCAGGAACTGGCCACCCGCATTTCGCACCGCAACACCGGGCACAGCTCGGGCGATCCGGTCTGCGACCGCCTGCTGGCGCGCATCGCCACCGACGAGAACCTGCACATGGTCTTCTACCGCAACCTGCTGGGAGCCGCCCTGGAGATCGCCCCCGACCAGGCCTTGCGCGCCGTCACCGACGTGGTGAGCAGCTTCCGGATGCCCGGCCACGGCCTGCCGGGCTTTGAGCGCGCCGCCGTCGAGATCGCCCTGGGTGGTGTCTACAACCTGCGCGTCCATCACGACGACGTCCTCCAGCCGGTGTTGCGGCACCTGAAGGTCCTGCACCTGACCGGCCTCGCGCCTGACGGGCTCAAGGCCCAACAGGAGCTGGGCGAGTTCCTCGGTTCGCTGGATGCGCAGGCGACCCGGTTCGACGAGCGCAGGGCCGCCGTCGTGGCGCGGCGCGCTGCCGCCGGGCGCTGAGCGTGCCGTGTCCGTCACCGGCAGGGCACCGCGCCGGTGCGGACCTCGTGCCGAGGGGTCGCAGCCGCTTCCAGGCCTCCGCCGTGCGCCCGCTGAGCCGTACGTGTTCCCTCCGTTGGTGTTGTCGATCCGGATGTGAACCGGATGCGAAGGGGCCCGGCCATAGGCGCGGTCCATCAGGACTTCACCGATGACGTCGAAAGCCGTGGTCGCCACAAGCCAGGGGCCATTGAGGGGCCGCAAGGACAGGAACAGACCGGCCGGCACAGTACGGGGCTGACCCTGATCGGCACGCCTGACATGCGGAAACGTCTCATCAGGGCTGCGGATTGAAGGCGTTGGTCCACGGGGCTGAAGGTGATTCGCCGTCCCGTCCGATCGTTGGCCGGCGCGCGTGGGGCGAGGCCGGCCCGGGTGCACGGCCCGAATCAAGGTGCGGCGACGGCTTCCGAGAGGCTCTTGACCTCTGCTGCGGCAAGGCAGCGCGCGGTGCCCTCTTGGGACGGTCAGCCCGAAGGCCCTCTGCGCGTTGGAAGATGAATCCGTCGCGTGCGAGTTTTGAGGCTCGCTTCCGAGCCGGGATGCCAAACCTCGTTTGACCTGTGGTGGAGCTGGTGATCGAGGCTACCGCTCGCGGTTCGGGCAGCTGTTCTGAGGACCGATGCCAAGACCCAGGGGCCGCACAGGGGCCGGTTTCTCTCGCAGCAGTGCGGAGGTGGGCGGTGGCGGCCGCTCTGCCGAACGTGGATCAGCCGCGGCGAGCCTGGTTGGAGGCGCGCTGCCGGGTTCTGTACGGCTGTTCGCTCCCGGTGCCGATCACGGTGGTGGCTGCTGTCCAGGTTCTGGAGCTGTCGCCGGCCGTCACCGGTCGCTCGTCAGGCCGAACGGCAGCTCCGGGTGGGTGTCCGCCGTCTCGATCAGCCGGTTGTACTTGGCGATGCGCTCGCCACGGGCCGGGGCACCGGACTTGAGCTGGCCGCAGCCGGCGCCGATGACGAGGTCGGCGATGAAGGTGTCCTCGGTCTCGCCGGAGCGGTGCGAGACCATCTGCGTGTAACCGGCCTCGCGGCAGATCCGGATCGCTTCCAGGGTCTCGGTGACGGTGCCGATCTGGTTGACCTTGATCAGGGCGGCGTTGGCGACCTTGCGGTCGACGGCCTCGGCGATGATGGCGGGATCGGTGACGAAGATGTCGTCGCCGACGAGCTGGATCCGTGTCCCCAGGCGAGCGGTGAGCTGTGTCCAGCCGTCCCAGTCGTTCTCGGCGAGGCCGTCCTCGATGGACCACACGGGGAAGCGGTCGGTCATCTCCTCGTAGCGGTCGATGAGTTGGGCGGAGGTCAGGTCCTGGCCGGCGATGCGGTAGCGGCCGTCGCGGTGGAACTCGCTGGCGGCGGGGTCCAGGGCGATGGCGATGCCGTCGCGGCCCGGGGTGTATCCGGCGTCGCCGATGGCCTCGACCAGTTGGTGCAGGACGTCTTCGGGCCGGTCGATGGCGGGGGCGAAGCCGCCCTCGTCGCCCAGCCCGACCGCATGCCCGGCGGCGGCGAGGCGGGCCCTGAGCCGGGCGTAGACCTCGGCCCCGGCCCGTACGGCCTCGGGCAGACTCGGCGCGCCGAGCGGCGCGAGCATGAACTCCTGGAAGTCCAGGTTGTTGGCTGCGTGGGCGCCGCCGTTGACGACGTTGAAGTGCGGGACCGGCAGCAGAGGTCGGGCTCCGGTGGTCTCGGAGATGCGCTGCCACAGCTCCTGGCCGCGAGCTGCCGCCTCGGCGCGGGCGGCGGCGACGGAGACGCCGACGATCGCGTTGGCCCCGAGCCGGGACTTGGTCGGTGTGCCGTCCAACTCGATGAGTACGGCGTCGAGTTCGGCCGCGGAGCGGAAGCGCCGGCCGACGAGCGCCTTGGCGATCTCGCCGTTGACGTGTGCAACCGCCCTGGTGACCCCCTGGCCGCCGTAGCGTGACTGGTCACCGTCGCGCAGTTCGACCGCTTCCCGGGTACCGGTGGACGCGCCGGAGGGCACGCCGGCGCGCACGGTGATGCCGGCCGTGGTGCGCAGGGTCACCGAGAGGGTCGGCCGGGCGCGGGAGTCCAGGATCTCCACCGCGTGCACGTGCTCGATTCGTAGCGTCATGGTCGGCTGCCTTCCGTCCCTGAGTCGGTGGGCTTCACTGTCACCGTAGGCGCCTGACACCGCCGGGTTCCGGGTCCGTTCGGCCCTGAAGCGCGGCCGTTCGGACCACTGCGCTGTTCGCGGGCCGTCTGCGGGAGGCGTCGGTCTCGGCGTAGCGGAGTGTGCGGCACGCCCCTGCCGTGAAGACGTACGTCGTCCCCGCTCGAACGCCCCCTCATGACCTGTTCGCCGCCTGGTCCGCATCTCACACGCCGGGGCGGTCGAGCTCGTAGGGGCCGGGGATCGGGAAGTACGTCTCCAGGAAGGCGGTGAGCAGGGTTTGCTGGGTGTCGAGTTCCTGTTCGCCGGAGACGGTGTCGTTCAGGCAGAACACCTGCTTGTCCCGGCGGGCCAGCAGGGTTTCGAGGCGGGTGGCGAGTGCGGGGTGGGACACGTCGAGGTAGGCGTAGCGCACCTGGGCGGGGACGGCGCGAGCGGTGTGGAAGGCGTAGTAGTGGTGCAGCGAGGAGACGAAGGAGACATCGTCGAGGCTGCGGAAGCGGTGGCCGGCCGTGGCGTGGTGCTCGGCCGGGAACCTCGTCTCCAACTCGTACAGGACGCTGCGCCGCAGAGCGTGCGGTGTGTGTTTCATCTTCTGGCTGATGACCGTGCCGAAGGTGGCCTCCACCAGGGCGCGGCTGTTCTTGCCCGCGGCCGCCACCGGCACGTCCGACTCGGTCGGCTCGCCCGGCGGGATGAGCACCGGGGACGGGAAGAACCTCGTGAGGCCGTTGGCCAGGAAGAAGTCCTGGGGGACGACGGGGCGGCCCAGGAACACATCGTCGTTGAAGTAGAGGAAGTGCTCGGACAGGCCGTCGATGTGGTGCAGTTGGCTCTCGATGGCGTGGGAGTTGAACGTCGGCAGCAGGCTCGGGTCGTCGAAGATCTCCTTGTGGCTGACGACGTGGAGACCGGGCATGCCCTCGTTCAGCCAGGACGGGACCTGGTCGTCGGTGACCAGATGGACCGTGCGCACCCAGGGGGCGTACTGGTCGAGCGAGCGCAGTGAGTAGCGCAGTTCGTCGCGGTTGAGGTACCGGGCCGCGTTGTCCGCCTCCTCGTGGTACGCCCGTCCCGCGCAGGCCGCCCGGCGCCGTGCCCACTCCGGGTCCTGCCCGTCGACCCAGGTGTACACGACGTCGACGGGGAACCGGACGTCCTCGGGGCCCGGTCGGGCGAACTCCCTGCGGGTGCGCACCAGCGGCAACGGGCGGTCGGCGGAGGCGAGCGCGGTGAACAGGGTGTCGGGGACGTGCACCGGAGTGTCGACGCGCGGCACCTGCTCGGCGCTTCGGTTGGGGCGTGGCGCCAGCAACAGGTCCCCCGTCTCCTCGTCGGCGGCCCAGAACTCGATGTCGCAGCCGTACTTGGAGCCGAGCGTCAACTGCCCTCGCTGATCGCCGTAGTACCAGGTCATGCGGAGTACGTCCGCCCGCGCCAGCCGCCGCCAGGTGCGGTGACGGAACGCCGGCCGGGTCGTACGCCGCGTGCGCCGGACACCGTCGACGGCACACACGTAACCGGGACGCTCGCGGCCCGCCCGCTCCAGGGCGCGCAGAGCCGTCGCCCGGTCCCGGGCGGCGAGGGCGACAACCGCCGAGGCGTTGCTGCGACCGCGTACGCAGAAGTAGTCGAGACCCGCCCCGTCGAGGGCCGTGCGGACCGCGGCCGCGTTGGCGTTGCGCGCTGCCAGCGGCGAGATGCCGGGGCGTACGAGGACCAGTCTGGGCACATCGCTGACCAGCCGTACCTCCCGGTCGTGCTCGGCGAGCAGGCCGGGATGCCGGCGCACCAGCCATGCCGCGCGCACGACACCCAGCAGACGGTGCACCGACGGCAGGCTCGCGATCCGCCGCTTGACGCGCGCGCGGGCCTGCGGGGTCGTGCGTGCCACGAGGGCCCGTCTGAGGCGGGCGGGCACGGTGTGCCGGTACAGGCGCACCGGCCACGATGCCTCGGGGTTGTGGTGGACCGCGGACGCGTGCGGCGGTTTCGGCCGATGGGAAGTTTCTCCTGCTGGGGACAGGGCGGTGTTCACGTGACGGCCCTCCTCGTGCGTGGCCTCGCTGCACGATCAATGTCCCTCTCGCCGGGGCGACGGGCTTGAGCCCTTCGGGCCATGTCATGGGCCGAACAGGACCGCAACCACAGGGGTGTTCGCGGATCCGGGGGCGCGGCCGATCGCCCGTCCGGGAAGTCCCACCACGAACCGCCGCCCCGCCGTGCTGCCCACGTACGCGAGAGGCATGACCCCGACGCGGTCGGAGCGACGCACGCCGGGGACCAGCGGTCGCTGTTCTCCGGCGTGCGTCGCCCAGGTCGCGCCGCCCCGGCGGCCCGGCCGCGTTCGCCTCCTCGACCTGCTGGGTGCCGGATTCGGCCGACGCGCGGCGACTCCGGCCGCGACCACGGTGTCCTGTCGCGGAGGATGTGAACCCACAGTTCGCAGTTCGTGGGCGCGGACGGGCGGGGCCGGGCCGATGCTCGCGGCGGCGCGGGCACCGTCGGCCGACCGCCGCTGCGGGGCCGTTCGGGGCGAGGCCGTGCGTCGCTGACGGGTGCGGCGACGAGACCGGCCGGTGGGGTGACGTAGCCGAACAGCCGTACGCGGTCGCGACGCCGTTCGCCGGTCGGCCCGCAGTCGGCGGGCTCGCTGCCGCGTGGTCGACCGCCGACTCGGTTGTCACGTCGGCATGTCTCTCACCAAGGCCTTCGTCGCGGGACAAGGCCGCGCTCTTTCCCCGCCGTGGCGTCGTCCTGGTCCGTGTCCAGCGCGCGCACGGCCGCGGTGACGTTGTCGTGGTCGAGTTCCACTTCGGACTCGGCCAGTCCTTGTCCGATCGTGCGGGGAGCGGTGAGGTCGGCGAGGGACAACAGTGCCGTCACCGGGCGGTTCTCGGCGACGTAGGAGGCGGTGAAGGTGTGGATACTCCGTTCCAGCGCCGCCTGGGCCAGGAGTTCGACCAGCGCGGTCGCCAGCCCGACCCGGCGCCAGGCCGGGTCCACCGCGACGGCGACTTCCGCGACACCGTCGGCCACGTGCTCGTAGCGTGCGACGGCGATGCCCTTTCCGGAGGTGGCCTCCGTGGCGACGAGGGCGAATCGGAGGTTGTAGTCCAGCGTCGTGAGCCGTGTCAGCAGTTCCGGCGTGAGGCGCGGCGGGCCGCCCAGGAAACGCCGGCGCAGTGTTTCGGCGTCCGCCGACCGGATCGCCGTGGCCAGGGCCGGCGCGTCGGACGGCACGATCGGCCGGATCGCGGCGCGTCGGCCGTCACCGAGCCGTAGTTCGCGTTCGTACACGAGCGGGTAGCCCGGTGGTGCGTCGGCGGGATGTCGTTGGAGAGTCATCGGTGCTCCGTGTCCGCGGACCGCCCAGTCGGCGCGGGGAGTCCTTCCTCCGCGGGATGACTCCATAGTGGGATGTCCCTCCCTCGGTCCGTCCTGGGCCGGTGTGCCCCCGCACGGTGCCGTTGGGCCCCTTGCGGGGCGTCACGCGAGCGGGACTATGAGGGTATGGAGGAGTCACCGGACTCGGGGACGTGGCGCACCCCGGCGCGGTATGTGACGTCGCCTCACGTGAACGCGACCGACGACATCGTCGGCAACGCTCTGTATCGCCCCCACCACGAGGCGTTCGCCCGCAAGGCCGACGGTGTCTGGCGGACCGTCACCTCCAGGGAGTTCGCCGACGAGGTGCGGGCGCTGGCTGCGGGCCTGATCGCGGCCGGGATCGCGCCGGGCGACCGGATCGCGCTGATGTCGGCCTCCCGGTACGAATGGATGCTGTGCGACTTCGCCATCTGGACCGCGGGGGCGGTCACCGTACCCGTGTACGAGACCTCGTCCCCGACGCAGGTCGCGTGGATCCTGCGCGACAGCGGTGCCAGGGCCGCGTTCGTCGAGGACGAGGGGCGGGAACGCGTCCTGGCCGAGGCCGGGGTGGCAGCGGTGGGCCAGGTGTGGCGGATGGACGAGGGGCTCGGGCACCTCGTCGAGTTGGGCCGGCCGATCTCCCCGGAACGGGTCGAGCGGCGGCGGCGTGCGGTCGGCGCCGACGAGTTGGCGACCATCGTCTACACCTCCGGCACGACCGGCACACCCAGAGGCTGTCTGATCAGCCACGGCAATCTGGTCGCCGAGGTGCGCAACGTCGCCCTCGCCGACGGGATCGGGGAGAAGGTCCTGACCGAACACACGACGATCCTGATGTTCCTGCCGCCGGCCCACGTTCTGGCGCGGGTCGTCGGGCTCGCCGCCGTGCACAACGGCGCGCGGGTCGCGCACACCAGCGATCTCAAGAACCTCCCCGCCGAACTGCGGACCTACCGGCCCACGTTGTTGCTGGCCGTCCCGCGGGTGTTCGAGAAACTGCGCAACACCGCTCAGCGCACGGCCGTGGAGAGCGGCCACGCGAGACTGTTCCGCGCCGCCGAAGCCACCGCTGTCGCCTACAGCAGGTCCCTGGACCACGGCGGCCCCGGCCTGTGGCTGCGCGTCAGGCGCCGGCTGTTCGACCGGCTGGTCTACGGGAAGCTGCGGGCCGCGCTGGGTGGCCGGGTCGCCTACGCGTGCAGCGGCGGCGCGCCCCTGGGAGCCCGTCTCGGGCACTTCTGGCGCGGTGCCGGAGTGACCGTCCTGGAGGGCTGGGGGCTGACCGAGACCACCTCCGGAGTGACCCTCAACCTGCCGGCCGCCCAGCGTGTCGGCAGCGTCGGCCGCCCGCTGCCCGGCTGGGCGGTACGCATCGGGCCCGGGGACGAGGTGCTCGTGAAGGGCCCGAACGTCTTCGGTGGCTACCTGCATGACAAGGAGGCCACGGATGGGGCGTTCGACACCGACGGCTGGTTCCGCACGGGTGACGTGGGCGAGTTGGACGACGGGTATCTGACCATCACCGGCCGCATGAAGGACCTCATCATCACCGCCGCCGGCAAGAATGTCGCCCCCGCTCCGCTGGAGGACCGGCTCCGGGCCCACTGGCTGATCGACCAGTGCGTGCTCGTCGGCGACCAACGGCCCTACATCGGTGCGCTCATCACCCTCGACCCCGAATTCCTCACCCGGTGGATGCTCGAACACGGCCGGCCGCGAGCGGCCGACCTCATGGAAATCCGCCATGACCCGGAGCTCAGGTCGGCCGTCCAGGCCGCGGTGGACGAGGCCAACCGGACGGTGTCCGCGGCCGAGGCCATCAGGAGGTTCCGCATCCTGAGCCGGGAGTTCGCCGTGGGTGAGGAACTGACACACTCGCAGAAAGTCCGGCGCGGATACGTGGTCGCCAAGTTCGCCGAGGACATCGAGGCACTCTACGCACCGGACCGGCCGAAGGCCTGAGGATGCCGCGGCGATCTCGACCGGGAGCGGCCGGCTGACTTCCGTCGAGGTTTCACTCCAGTCCGGGCAGGTTGAACGCGTCGGAGTTCCTGGTGCCGAGCGTCGCGTACGGCACGGCGAGCGCGACCAGCAACGCGGCCCGATCCCGACGCCGAGGCGGTGTCGGAGACACCATCCGGCCGGCGCGGACATGGCTGAACAACCTTGTTCGCGGTGCGGGGAGTTGAAGGAGAGCGGAAGGCGAGGGGAAGAGGACGGTCGGCACGCACCGGTCGGGGCGCTGCGTCCGTCCGGCAGGGCACGCGGGTGCGGCGGGGGCTCAGGAGCCGGTCGGCGCGAGGTGACCGGAGCACGGCCGGACGGAGCGGTCATCAACCTGACGGAGTGACCTTCGCCTTCGAGAAGGACGTGCCGGACGGCTACCCCGCCGCCTCACCACGGCCTCACTCGGCGAGTCCTTTCGGCGATACCGGGCGGGGGCATGTTTCGCTCCGCCCTTTCTCGCGTGCACCCGGAGCGGTGCCCGCCCATCAGGGACCACAGGGTTCAAAGAAGCTGGGACTGTCCCTCCTCACTTCACCTTGCGCGGTCCTTGTCCACGGGCGAGTGGGCTCAGGGAAGGACAGCTGCCGGGGGGCGCTCGCTGTGACGCAGGCGTTCGGCGTCCCGGCTGGGGGGTGCGCCGAACTGGCGGCGGTACTCCCGGCTGAACTGTGACGGGTTGTCATAGCCGACGCGGTGGCCGACTCCGGTGACGTCGCCCGGGTGGGTGGCAAGCAGCAGCCGGGCCTCCTGCAGCCGGATCTGCTTCTGGAACTGGATGGGGCTCATCGCGGTCACCGCCTGGAAGTTGCGGTAGAAGGCGGAGACGCTCATACCGGCCATCCGCGCCACGTCCTCGACCCGGAAGGGCTGGGCGTAGTGTTCGCGGATCCAGCGCACGGCCCGGGAGATGTGGCTGAGGCCGCTGTCGGCGAGGCCGAGCTGGCGTACCGCCGCGCCCTGCTCGCCGGTGATCACGCGCCACAGGATCTCGCGCTTGACCAGCGGGGCCAGTACGGCCCGGTCGCGGGGCTCGTCGAGCAGGCGCAGCAGCCGGACCGCCGCGTCGAGCAGCGTGGCCGGAGCGTCGCTGACGGCGATCCCCGAGGGCGTGCCACCGCCGGCGCGGGGCGTGTCACCGGACCCGGCCCGCAGCAGCAACTCGGCCACGGCGGACGGCTCCAACACGAGACCGAAGCCCAGCGCCGGCTGCTCGGGGTCGGCCTGGGTGAACTGCCCGGTGACGGGCAGGTCGACCGATGCGACCAGGTACTGCCCGGCGCCGTACTCGTAGACCCGGTCGCCCAGGGCCAGGCGTTTGGCGCCCTGGGCGATGACGGCGAGCACCGTGCCGGACATGGAGGGCGCCGGCGGATCCGGCCGGTCGACCTTCGAGATGAGAACGCCGTCGATGGCGGTGGTCCAGTCGGGACGGGCATGCCGGGCAAGCAGGGTGCGGAGCTCTTCGAGGTACACGCGGTGCATGCCTTCATTGCAGCACCATTCCGCACTCCGCTTCCCGATGTCGAGAGGATTGTGCAAGTAGCGGCGAGCATCGTTCTAACGTTTTCGCAGGTCAGGGCGATTGAATGGAGTCACTTCACTCCAGCGACCGAGAAGAAGGACCTCATGATCGCCAAGTACGGCTTCAACGCCACCCTGACCGCCAGGCCTCGGATGGGCGACCGGTTGGTCGACCTGCTGCTGACCGGCCTGGACGAGGGCAGCCCCGGTGCGAGCGAGCACTGCGTGGTCTACCTCGTCTCCCGTTCCGCGTCCGACCCCGACGTCGTCCACGTCACCGAGGGCTGGACCAGCGAGGAGGACCACCACCGGGTCTTCGCCGGCGAGGCCGCCCAGGCCATCGTGGCGCAGATCGACGGACTGCTGGCCAAGGAGTCCGAGTACACCGACTACGTCCCGGTCCGCGGCAAGGCCGCTTTCTGAGCCCCGACCGATCCCCCCGACCGATTCCCCAGGCCAGCAGCACCGGACGAAAGGCAACGACCATGACCACAGCACGCCCCGCCCTCGACCCCGAACTGCGGGAACTGCTCGCCGAGATGCCGCTCATGTCCCGGCTCAGCCCGGAAGTGCTCGCGCAGTTGCGTCAGCTCCCCTCGGCCCCCGTCGAGTCCCTGCTCGCCCATCGGCAGGTCGACCGGCGCGAGATCACCGTGCCCGCCACGGACGGCGTCCCGATCCCCCTGTCGGTGTTCAGCCCCGCGACCACCGACGGCACGACCAGTCCCGCACCCTGTGTCTACTGGATGCACGGCGGCGGGATGGTCATGGGCGACCGCTTCTCGCAGATCGACATCCCGCTGGAGTGGCTCGACGAACTCGGCGCGGTCGTGGTCTCCGTGGACTACCGGCTGGCACCGGAGGCCACCGGCACCGCCCTGGTCGACGACTGCTATCAGGGACTGCTCTGGATCGCTCAGCACTCCGCCGAACTGGGCATCGATCCCGCCCGGATCGTCGTCGCGGGCGCCAGCGCGGGCGGCGGCCTCGCCGCGGGTGTCACCCTGTTGGCCCGTGACCTCGGTACGCCGGCGATCGCCGCGCAGATGCTGATCTGTCCGATGCTCGATCACCGCAACACCAGCACCTCCAGCCACCAGTACTCCGACGGGCCCGGCGTCTGGACCCGCGAGATGAACGAGTTCGGATGGCGCGCAGTCCTCGGCGACCTCACCGACGACCAGGTACCCGCATACGTCTCACCCGCGCTGGCCGACGACCTCACGGGCCTGCCGACCACCTACCTCGACACCGGGTCCGCCGAAGTGTTCCGCGATGAGGTCGGCGACTACGCCACCCGCATCTGGGCGGCCGCCGGCCAGGCCGAACTCCACGTCTGGGCGGGCGGCTTCCACGGCTTCGACGCGCTGTACCCGCAGGCGCCCATCTCGGCGACGGCCCGCCGGACCCGCACCGACTGGCTGACCCGAGTTCTGCCCTCGGACTCCGCCGCGTAGCGCTGTCGGCTCACTCACCCACTCACCCGCACGCACGACCCGCGACTCACCCCACCCAGGAGGAACCATGAAGGTCGCCATCGTCACGGGCGCCAGCTCCGGCATCGGACAGAGCGCCGCGATCGAGATCGCCAAGCGCGGAACCGGAGTCGTCCTGACCTACGGCAACAACCGGCAAGGAGGGCTGGAGACGGCAGCCGCCATCGAGAAGGAGGGCGGCACGGCCGTCGCGCTGCCGCTGGACGTCGGTGAGACCGCCACCTTCGCGGCCTTCCGCGACACGGTGGCCGACGTACTGCGCGGCACCTGGCAGCGTGACACCTTCGACTACCTGGTCAACAACGCCGGTTTCGCGCAGACTTCGTTGATCGAGGACACGACCGAGGAGACCTTCGACAGGCTCATGCGGGTGCTGCTCAAGGGCCCGTACTTCCTGACGCAGAGGCTGCTGCCCCTGATGGCGCACGGCGGGGCCATCGTCAACACGAGCAGCAACTCGACGGGGATCGTCGGCCTGGAGCCCGGCTACTCGGCCTACGCGTCGATGAAGGGCGGCCTGGACGTGCTGACCCGGTACATGGCCAAGGAATTCAGCGCGCGGGGCATCCGCGTCAACGCCGTCTCGCCGGGATCGACCCGCACCCGGATCGCCGACGACGCCTTCACCCGGTTCCCCGAGGTCGTCCCGGCCCTCGCCGCGAGGACCGCTCTCGGCCGGGTCGGAGAACCCGACGACATCGGCGCGATGATCGCCACCCTGGTCTCCGACGAGAGCCGCTGGGTCACCGGCCAGAACATCGAAGTGTCGGGCGGCTACAACCTTTAGGCCAAGGCCATGAAGTTTCGGGTGGGGTGGTGGCCGCAAGCAGGGACTGATCTGGAA